>JAIRQK010000169.1 GCA_031256525.1 Campylobacteraceae bacterium | reverse complement strand
CAAATATACTCTTAGACAATTTTTTGGCAATTACATACCGCTTTCGAATACTTTGCCCATAACTTTAGTTGCTCTTGGAAGTTACGGCAGGGAAGAACTTTGTGTGTATTCTGATATTGATTTGATGATAGTTTATAAAGATATCAAGGGTTATAACATAACGCCTATCATTCAAACAATGCTTCATTTAGCTTGGGACGCTGGGCTAAAACTTGGGCATAGAACTCACGAGGTAAAAGACCTATTTAATGCGAGTAATGAGGATATAACTATAAAAACCGCTATGATGGAGTCACGGTTTTTGTGTGGTTCAAAGTATCTATTTACCGAAATTCAAAACGAATTAGAAAAAATAAGAAAATATAATAAAAAAGAGTTTATAGCCGAAAAAATCAAAGCCTATCAAAAAAGAAAAGAGAAATATCCACTCACAATGCAGCCAAATATAAAAGATGGTGTTGGGGGTTTTAGAGATGCGAACACGCTTTTTTGGATAGCTCATGTGTTAATTGGCATAAAAAAATTGAACGATTTAGTTCCAAAATACTTAAGTGAGGAGGAGTTTCGCGAGTTTAGAAGTGCTTTGGAGTTTCTGTTTCGCTTAAGAAGTGCTTTACATCTTAGTGCTGGAAAAAAACAAGATGTTTTAAATCTTGACTTTATACCAAATGTGGCGGACAAGCTCGGATTTCGCGATACAAAAGCAAAAAGTGCACAGATACAAGTTGCGTCTAAAACATTGGAGAGTTTGTGGATTTTGAAAATTACATGTCAAATATTCATAAAAAGGCTTACTAATCCATTGTTTTTCGATAGAGAAAATATAAAAAAATTAATGAGTTCACGCTTGAGCAACAACTTTTATTTGTACAATGGAACGCTTTTTACATCATTTAGAAAAAAACCATTGGTACTAAAAAATGTATTAAAACTCATCTTAAAACTTGATGATAAGCCGATGAAGTTTGATATTTCAGTTATTCATTGGTTAAAACAGACTAAAATTCCAGAACATAACTCTCATGAAATATATGAACTTTTTAAAAAACTTTTTCAAAAAGAGCATTTCAATCAAATTATTTACGCATTTTATAAGGCAAATTTACTACATCACTTAATCAAGCCTCTATCTCACACCATAAACCTTCCTCAATTTGATGGCTACCACTCATATCCTGTGGATATTCACTCCATTAAGACACTAAAATTTTTGGAAAATATTGATGATGTTTTTGTAAAAGCACTCTATGATGATATCTGCGAAAACGGAAAAGTTATGTTAAGGCTTGTATGTCTGCTTCACGATGTTGGCAAAGGAAGAAGTAGCGACCATAGCAAACTCGGAGCAAAAATTTTTAGAAGCTATGCAACAAAACTTGGACTAAACAATGAGCAGATAGAGATGGGAACTCTGCTTATTAAATACCACACCATAATGAGTAACACCGCTAGTAGAGAGGATATATATAATGAAAAAACGATACTCTCTTTTGTTTCAAAGATAAAATCACCACAAGCATTAAAACTTCTATATATTTTAACATATTGCGATGTAAACGCTGTTAGCGTAAATGTCTACTCAAAATTTAACGCAAAACTATTAAGAGAGCTTTATGACCTTTCGTTGGAAGCCTTTGAACAAAATACGCTGATTGATGAAACAACAAGAAGACTAAAAAAAGAAGAAGCACTACTAAAAAATAGTGATTTTAAAAATTTACAAACCAAACTCCAGAAAAAAATCATCTCCTCAGTCTCAAATCTTATGTTTTTTAAATATTCACCATCGCAAATTGTAAAACTTGGTCTGTGGGCTGATGAGACAAAAGAGTTCTCTTATAAGATAGAAAATGATGAGAATTTATCTTTGCATGTGATAAGAAACATAGACTTTAATATATCGTATTTACTTGCGAAGTTGGTAATTTTCGATCTGGCTGAGATGGATATTTTTAAACTTTTTGGAAATACAAAATATTTTAAAATCGACTTTAACAAAAAAGCCGATGAGTCTGAATTATTCTATATTGAATCCCTTATTGTTGACTCATTTGCTAAAGATAAAAAGGCGACTATAAAAAAGCCGATTATTTTAAAAAACGAGATAGGATTTGACTGCAACCACTCAAAAAGTTTAGCTAAAGTTGATTTTAACATAAAAGACCAAGCTGGGCTTATGTCTTATGTTATCTCTATCTTTGATGAATATAAAATAGATATTGCAAGTGCTAAAATTCAAACGATAAAAAATCGTGCAAGAAATATGTTTTTAATTGAAAAAGATACAAATTTGTGTGATAATATCAAAAAAGTAATAGAAATTTTTTATAAAGAATAAGGAAGTATTATGTGCGGAATTGTCGGCTATATAGGAAACAGAGAAAAAAAAGAGATACTGATTAACGGTCTTAGAGAACTTGAATATAGAGGCTATGACTCAGCTGGTATTGCCGTTTTAAAAAATAACGAGATAGAGAGTTTTAAAGCCACCGGAAAACTTACAAATTTAGAAGAAAAAACAAAAGAGTTTACCTCTATCGGATATGGAATCGGCATAGGGCATACAAGATGGGCAACGCACGGGAAACCAACCGAAATCAACGCTCACCCACACGCTGGAAGTTGTTCGTATGTTGTGCATAATGGAATTATTGAAAATTACCGTGAAATAAAAAAGTATTTAGAAGAAAAAGGCGTAATATTTTTGAGTCAAACTGACACAGAGGTTATAGTACACCTTTTTGAGGACAATTTAAAGACCAACTGCAGTACTTTTGCAGCTTTTGAAAAGACTGTAAGTGAACTTCACGGTGCTTTTGCAGTTTTACTTATTACTGCACAAGAGCCTGATAAGATATTTTTTGTAAAAAACTCTGTCCCTCTTATAATTGCCAAAAATGAAGAGAATGAGATATTTTTCGGCTCAGCTGATGCACCGTTGATTGGTAATGCTACAAACGCATACTATCTTGAAGATGGGGAGTATGGATTTATCAGTCAAAAAGAGTTGAAATTATACAACAACCGCAAAGAAAAACTTCCCAAATTCAAATCACTTGCACAAGATAAATCTTACGCTCAAAAAGATGGCTTTAGATTTTTTATGGAAAAAGAGATATACGAACAATCAAGCGTTATGACTGAGGCTTTAATGGGAAGAGTAAAAGAAAACCAGATTTTACTTGATGAAATTCCTGATGGCTTTTTAAATGATATCAACGATATAAAAATTTGTGCTTGTGGAACAAGTTACCACGCCTCACTGACTGCAGGTTATATTTTAGAGAGAGTTGCGAAAATAAAAACGAGTGTTGAGATTGCCAGTGAATTTAGATATAAAAACCCTCTTCTTACAAAAGAGACACTATTTGTCGTTGTAAGTCAAAGTGGGGAGACTGCTGATACATTAGAGGCTTTAAAAATTGCAAAAAACGCTGGACTCAAAACACTTAGTATCTGCAATGTTGATAACTCCTCTATAGTAAGACTTGCAAACGCAAATATCCTAACAAGAACAGGAATTGAAAAAGGGGTCGCAAGCACAAAAACTTTTGCAACTCAAGTGGCTATTTTATGGCTTTTTGCACTATTTATCGCACAACATAAAAAAACAATTGACCAAAAAACACTACAAAAAGAGATAGATGTCGTTTTGAGTATTCCAAATGTATTAAAAATTGAAAACCAAACTCACGAAAAGATAAAGCGTCTCTCAAAAAGATATCTTCATGGTCATGGGTTTTTCTTTATTGGTCGCGATATTTTTTATCCACTCGCACTTGAAGGTGCTTTAAAACTAAAAGAGATAAGCTATCTTCACGCAGAAGGTTATCCAGCTGGTGAAATGAAACATGGTCCAATAGCACTTGTTGATAGTGAACTTTTTACAATCGCTTTGCTTTCAAAAACAACTCTTTTCGAAAAAACCAAAAGCAACATTGAGGAACTCTCTGCAAGAGATGCGACTATACTTATTATATCACCTGAAGATTTTGATATTGCAGATGATTTTGTTAAAACAAAATATAGCGACCATCAAATGCGTGAATTTTTTGAAATGATGGTAGTTACGCAACTTTTTGCATTAGAGGTTGCGATTCGTTTAGGAAATGATGTTGATATGCCAAGAAATTTAGCAAAAAGCGTTACTGTAGAGTAACATATTTTTAAATTAGTTTTTTAAATTTAATCGACAATGTAGGTTTATTTATAACTGTTTAAAAATTAATTTATTTATTATAGTGTAAAATACCAAGAGTATGACTCATAAATCAAGGAGTAGTTCAATGAGAAAGGTGCTTTTATTTGTTCCAATTTTTTTGACATGTTTTGTTTTTGCACAAAGTGTCGAGGAACTGGAAAGAGAGTGTAGTGAAAGAAATGGACTAAGTTGTAACAATTTAGGTATCGTTTACGAAAAAGGTAGAGGTGTTGTTCAGAGCTATGAAAAAGCAGCTGAACTTTATACAAAATCTTGCGATAATGGCAATGTTATAGGGTGTAACAACCTTGGTTCTTTATACCAAAATGGCAATGGCGTTGAGCAAGACTATATAGTAGCTTATGGTCTATATAAGAGAGCTTGTGATAGCAACTTTGATTATGGATGCGTTAATTTGGCAATTTTACACTATTATGGATATGGAATTGAACAAAATTATGAAAAAGCAGCTGAACTTTATACAAAAGCCTGTAATTTAGGCAATGAACTTAGTTGTAACAACTTAGGTTTTATGTATCAAGAGGGCTTTGGAATTCAACAAGATTATGAAAAAGCGGCTGGATTACTCAAAGACAACACTATTGGATATAACAACTTAGGTTTTGCGTATGAAAATGGATTGGG
>JAIRQK010000137.1 GCA_031256525.1 Campylobacteraceae bacterium | reverse complement strand
CTGATGCTGAAACTAATTGTAGTGTGAATTTGTTTTTTATATTTTTTTTGGAAAGCAAAAGCGATAACCGCGGCGTCTTACTGTTTCAATTGTTGAAATATTAAGCGGCTTATCCATTTTTTGACGAATTTGATTGATTGCAACCTCAATAACATTTGGAGTTACAAGTTCAGGTTCTTCCCAAATTGCATCTAAAAGTTGCTCTTTTGAAACAATTTGGTCAGAATGACGAGCTAAATGGGTTAAAACTTCAAAAGGTTTACCTTTAAGCTCAATATCTTGACCTTTGTAAGTTATCTTTTCTTCATCAGGATCAATCACCAAATCATCTATTTTGATAACATTGCTACCACCAAAACGTAATCTCGCTTCGATTCTTGCAACTAAAACATCAAAATCAAATGGCTTTCTTATATAGTCATCAGCACCAGATTTTAGAGCTTTTATCTCGCTCTCTTTGTCATCTTTTGCAGATAAAACTATAATCGCAGCTTGTGGAGATTTTTGTTTAACCATACTAATCAAATCAATTCCGCTACCACCAACAAGCATCCAATCAGTCAATACTAAATCATAATTTCTAACGCCTATAAGGTATTCAGCATCTTTAAAATTTTCAGAAGCATCAGTTTGATAACCAAATTCCTGAAGTCCTTCAGCAATTGTTTTATTGAGAGTTACTTCATCTTCTACGATGAGTATTCGCATCTTTATTCCTTGTAAAAAAATTTAAGGAAAATTATAGCATACTTTTAGGTAAATTTAAAGATAAATTTTTATAAAATTTTCTATGCACTCTATAAGCACTATTTAAAGTGCCTATTTTTCGTAATGCTATGCTAAAAATTGCAAACAATTTTATTTGCTATTTTTTAATTTTAGCTTTTTTTTAACTCCAACAACTCTATTTTCTAAAATATCAGGCTTTGATATTTTTAGATTAATTTTTTCTATATTTTTAAACTCTTTTTGCAATTTTTTACATAGATATTCAAGCGTCTCTTCGATTGTGTAGAATTTCTCTTTTTTTATAGATTCTCTTATAAGTTCTGACAAAACGGCATAGTCAATAAATTTTTTCTCACTGTAGTCGTATGTTATTTTTGCATTGACACAAATTTTTTGCGGGGTAGTTCTCTCTTTTTCAAGCAAGCCCATAATTGCTTCAAAGCATAAGTCATCAATGCAAATGGTTACTTTAGACAACCTGTTTTTCCTCTTTTTTGATAAGCCTCATAATATTTGGGATATGTTTGTAGATAACTATAAAAAAGATAATATACAAAGGCGTATAAGAGTCAATATTTGGTAAAGTCGGATAAAGAATATGCGAAGCAATCAAAAAAGCTATTAACGCAACTAAAGATGACAAAGATGATATTTTTAAAAATTTTGCACAAATAAACCAAATGGCTATGGATATCAATGTTGCAATAGGTAGCAATACAAGTAAAACTCCAGCACCTGTAGCAACACCTTTACCGCCTTCAAAATTTAGATAAGGACTAAAGCAATGCCCAAGTATAGAAATTATAGCGATTAACCACAAAGCTGCATCGCTAAAACCGATAGCTTTTGCAATTAAAATCATAATAGCACCTTTTAAAGCATCAAACAAAACTGTAATAACTGCAAGTTTTTTTGCCAATTTTGGATCTTTCTCTTTTACAACCCTTAAAACATTTGTAGCCCCAATGCTGTTGCTACCTGCTTCTTGTATATTGACATTAGCATATTTTTTTGCCAAAAGAAGACCAAAGGGTATTCCGCATATTAGATAAGTGGCGATATAGTAAACGATATGAGGATCTGTTATAAAATTTATAAACACATTGACCATTAGATTTGTCCTTAGATTTGTATATTGAATTTTTTCCCTATTCTAACAAAAAAAATTAGTAGTTTTGCTTTATATGTAAAAAAAATTAGTTAATCTCTTTTTATTGAAAATTTTTGTAAAATTTCAGCTTTGAAAAGGGTGCTAATGAATTATTTTAGATATACAAATCTATTTTTTTGGATTTTCTGTGGGATTTTTGTTGCAGTTTTTGCCGCACTTTCTATTGTTGATAAAAGCTCGCTTGGCTATTTTGTGAATTTTGTTGCATATCTTCAACCACTTGTTTCTGATAATATTTCAGTTCGTTTTTCTATATCACCTGCAGACATTATTAATGTGAGTAATATGTCACTCATAGATGTTATCATTGTTATTACATTAGTAGTTGCATTATTTATTGCATCAATTATTATTTCAAATAAGATTATAAAATCAAATAGTAGAGTTATGACATTTAGTGAAATTGTAAAATATGCTTTGTGTTTTTCTATAGTAACTGCAATGGTTAATATGACCATTAAACTATTATTGACCCCTGTTGGTATGCTAAAAGTTCTACCATTTACTATGTACATACTTGTGTTTTGTAAAATGGTCGTTATTATATTAGTTCCGATACAGATTACAATGTTTTTGGTAAATAAATACTTTAAAAATAGATATAAAAATGGACTAAAAAGTATTCAAGAAGATAAACCAAAAAACGGAGAGTTTAGGGGACAATTATTAACATCTACTATACTTTTTATGGTATTTATTTGTGGTTGTATGCTATACATTTTGGCAAGTGAAGTAATTGAATATCAGACATCCATCATTTCATTTAATCAATACTATTGGTTATCTATTTCTTTTAGTGAATTACTTAATACATACATCATACCATATTTTATATATTTGGTTATATCTTTGGTTGTTGTCTATTTTGCCTATAGAAAGATGTTGTTTTTAAATATTATTGCATTATTGGTTATAGTTACAATCATAGGTTTAAAGATGAATGGTTTTTGTTATAAAACAAAGTCTTTTATGAACTCAAACAAGGCAGCTATAATAGATAAGGCTATAGCTTTACACATAAAATCTGTATGCAATCACGAAAAAGATGTTAGAAAAGAAATGGGACTTGAAGAGAAAGAGTGCTCTATAAGCCTTGAGAGCATAAAAGAGGAAGCACCACACTGTTTTACTAAAGATAGACCAGATGAGTGTAAAGGTGATATCACCTATTTTAATGGTTATAGTGGTTTTGGTGGTAGTATTGAAGTTGTTAAAGAGAGCATTGTTATTTATAAGGTAAATGAAATGCCACATCTTGGCTCTTCGTGTTTTCTCAATAATGCCATAAAATGAAAAACATATGTTGTTGAGATTGGAATACCTATTTCAAGACCTTTTAGAATAAGTCGTGGTGGTGAATATTTTTTTAACTCTTGTGGTGAAGAAGCCAGACCTTTTTAGTAACAAAAATAAATTAATGTGTAAGGTAGATAATGCTTAAAAAAGTTTGGGAAGAGATACTAAAATATGAAAATATAGTTTTAATATCGCATGTAAACCCAGATGGAGATACAATCGGAAGCTCTTTAGCACTCTTTGATGTTTTAAAGCAGTTAGAAAAAAATATCTATCTATTTAATACAAGCAAAGCATTGCCTAAAAAGTACAGTTTTTTGCCAAATTATGAAAAATTTTCAAATGTTTTACCTCCGAAAATTGACGCAGTTATCGTATGTGATTGTGCAACATTTGAGAGAACGGGGATAAAAAGAGGGGATTATAAAGTCATAAATATTGACCACCACTCGACAAATCCAAGTTTTGGAGATGAGAATTTAGTCTTTAAAAATTTTTCAAGTACGGCTATGGTTGTGTACAAAATGTTAAAACATAATGATATTAATTTTTCCAAAGATGCGGCAACTGCACTCTATGTTGGAATTGTTGATGATACAAATTTTTTTACAAGTGGAAATTTAGATAGTAACACATTTTTAAATGTTTCTGATATTTTTTCTCACGGAGCGGATATAAATTTAGTGTCAAACAGATTAACACAAAATGTACCTTTGGCTAGATTTAGACTACAAGAACATGCTATGAATAGCGTTGATTTACTTAAAAATGCTAAAGTCGCCAAAATCATTATTTGGCAAAATGACCTAAAAAGAACTGGTGCAAAAAGAGAAGATGCGGAAAATTTGGCAAATATAATGTGTACTCTTGTGAGCGTTGAACTCTCTTTTTTGATACTTGAAGAGGAAGATGGGGCTTTTAAGGTATCACTTAGAAGCAAGTCAGATAGTATAGATGTTTCAAAAATTGCTTTTAAATTTGGTGGTGGTGGACATTATGGGGCTGCTGGATTTGAGAGTAGCTTGCTTGATCCAGAAGAGATAACTTTGAAAATTTTACATGAATATGACAAGGAGAAAAATGTTGTTGGTTTATAGGAAGAAAAATCGTTTTTCAAAAGCTCTATTTTTAGTTTTTTTGGTCGTGGCTTTAGTGCTTTGTGTTTTTATATACAATTCGAAACTTTTTGAGAGAGATGCACCAAATATTAAAATCGAAGAGGAAGTATATTGGAACTTAAAAGAGCCGTTGAAAATTGAGGTAGATGACGCAAGCGGTATAAGATTTGCAAGAGTGGTTTTAAGTGATGGTGAAAATAGTATAGTACTCATAAATGAAAAACTTGAAAATGTGAAAAATAAGACCTTTGAGATTCTTTTTCCAAGAACAGGTTTTTTTAGCAAAAAAAATGAGTATTACCTAACTTTTGAAGCAATAGATAGTAGTTATTGGAATTTTTTTGCTGGAAATAGTGCAAAAGAAGAGGTAAAAATTATAGTTGATACAAAAAGACCAGATGTCCAAATAGTATCAAATTCGTATAAAATAACAAAAGGCGGTACCGCAGTTGTTATTTTTAAAGCTGATGATACAAATATGAGAGATGTTTATGTAGAGTTAAAATCTGGTAAAAAATTTCAAGTTGCCCCATTTACAGGCGATAATCATTATATATCACTAATTGCTTGGCCAATAAATGAAAAAGATTTTTCAGCTTATGTTGTAGCGGTTGATAAAGCTGGAAATATTGCAAAAGATAGAATAAAATACTACCTTGACTCAGCAAACTATAAAACTTCGGCTATAAAATTAACAGATAATTTTTTAGATGATAGTGCAGCCTCTTTAGCTGGAAGTTTGGTTGATAGCGAAGTTTTAAGCTTATCAAATTTAGATAAGTTTAAATATATAAATAACGACCTAAGGCACATAAATACAGAAGTGCTGGGCAATGCTACTAATAGAATAACTTATAATGGAAATTTCAATCTAAGAGTCTTTACCC
>JAIRQK010000021.1 GCA_031256525.1 Campylobacteraceae bacterium | reverse complement strand
CTGATGATGAGAACATGTGCTCGAAACATGTAGAGGCATGAAATAAACTTATTGTAAAACAAAATTTTGTGCATCAAGTTGGTTATAATTACTGAGATAAATATACTGAGATGCACGGTCAGCGAAACGTCAAAAAAAAAAGTATATTAGTTATTAGGCCAACTTACAGAAAATTTAAGTTGACCGGAAGATGGTCAACAATGACCGAAATATGTAGCCACCATATGGAATAAACGAGTAAACAGTAAACAGTTGTTATGTTGGACGGCAACTGTTGACAGTTTGTTTACCTTGATTTTCTTTTATTTGTCTCATTTATCTTAATGACACTATATCAACTGTACGAGTTGCAATGCTTCTAAGAACAACACAAATATTAACAACACTTTATACACTTTTCTGTGTTGAGGAAGTCTAACTCTATAGCTATTTAAAAAAGTTCTAACAAGCAGAGGTATTGATATAATCAAATATGGTGCAAAACTTTCAATCGGAACTTTTTGTCTAAATGAGAGCAAAATCGAACAGACAAAAGCACCAAAAGAGATCCACCAAAGAACTGTTTTTCTCTTCTTGATAAGTATCCGATACATTGTATAAACAAAATAGAAAAATATAAATGGAGAAAATATAGCTGCGTAAACTCCAAAAGTGTCTAAGAAAAAGTTTTTTGGTTTTCCACTTACTTCATATCCAAAAAAATAGAAAGATACTGAAAATAGAAGTAGTGATAGAGCTATTAGAACATTGTCTCTTTTTACTATTGCGTAAAAAAATAGTAAAAAATATAAAATTACAAACCCTCTATCAACAAAAAGAGCCAAACACAAAACTACATATGCTATCTTTTTGTCATCTCTTTGATAGAAAAATAGAAACAGTAGAGTAAAAAATATTATAAGCGAAACACCATTGACCAACAAAGCTGCACTAACAGTTCCGGGAAGTAAAACAAATATCAAAACACTTACAACTCTATCAATTTCTCTTTTTAAATATGGCTCTCCAACTTTATAAAAAAGGAGGGTTGATAATGCGTGTAAAAAAATAAATGGCACTCTTAGAGCATAATCACTTTGCCCAAAAATAGAACAAGATAGGTTCACAAGATGATGCACAAAACCTTTTTCATAAAAAAATATTTGTGCCTCATAATAGCTAATAGAGAGCATACTAACGCCATAAAGCAAGACCATTACATTTATGGCAATAATTAAAAATATGTAGTTTATCTCTCTCATATCTTTAAAAAATTCTCAAAAATTTTATGTCCATATTCGCTTAATATGGATTCCGGGTGAAATTGAACGCCATAGATATTTTTATCTTTTATCTCCAAAGCCATTATCTCATTGTCATCTAAACTATATGCTGTTGGGATAATTACAGAATTTGGCAAATCTTCTTTGTTCACAATCAAAGAGTGATACCGTGTCATAGTAAATTCATCTGGTATATTTTCAAAAATTTTACTCTTTTTGTTCGCAAGTTTGATTTTTGAAGTTTTTCCGTGCATCATATTTTTAGCTCTTACAATTTTAGCTCCAAATGCTTGAGCAATCGCTTGATGACCCAAACAAACACCAAGTATCGGCAATTTATCACCAAACTCTTTTATAAGTGCCAAACTTATCCCTGCTTCATTTGGAGTTGCAGGACCAGGTGATATGATAATTTTTGACGAATTTAGTTTTTTAACATCTTCTACACTATATTCATCATTTCTTATAACTTTTAGCTTTGCTCCAAGCTCCAAGCAGTATTGAACAATATTATAAGTAAAACTATCATAATTATCAATCATCAAAACCATTTAAAAACCTTTTTACAAAAAAGTAATTGTACAATTTTTTTATCAATTTATGCTATATCTTTTTTTATCTCTTTGCTTAATTTAAAAGCTAAAAATACCAAAAACACCACCCCAAGACCTAAAATTGCCCAAATAACCCATTTTGGAATAGCTGAATTTTCATCATCAAGTTTTTGCGAATACGCTTTTTCACCTGCTAACACTACCTCTTTTGACAGATAAGCATATGAAATATCATCTTGCTTTAAAAAAATATCTTCAGAAATGGACGCTTTTCCAGCTATATTTGAGCCATATACAAGAATATAAGGAGCATTGTTGGCACTATTAAAAACTATATCCAACTCTTTTCTTTTTGCCTCTACGGATATATCACCATAAAAATGAGCATTTATTGCTTTAATTCTTAGCTCTTTTATATTTAAAGGACTATCAGCCATAGAAATTCTGTTTGTATCTCTAATAAGAACCATCTCTTTTAACTTTTTCCACTCTTCATCTTTATCGGATTTGTAAAAAATCTCTATAGGCAACATAAAGTTAGTCCCATGCAAAAACAGATTAAGTTCATTAATTGGCTGAGTGCTTGGAAGCGAAAAGTCAAGAGTATCATCTGATGTGCGTTTTGACTTCATATCAAAAGTTATATAATCAGTCTCAACACTATACTCTTCAAAATATCCAACTGCTTTTGTGATTTTTGGAAGTTTTGTTTTAGATGATACTTTCACTATCCAGCCAAATTCGCTATTTGTCGCACTTTCCTCTTTTTTGAGACTGTGATAATTTAACTTAACACTATCTACTTTTAAATCGCTTTGTTGTTTTTCATCTTGCAACTGCATAATAACAAAGTCCTCAGCAATCTGTCTTCCTTGCAA
>JAIRQK010000158.1 GCA_031256525.1 Campylobacteraceae bacterium | reverse complement strand
ATTTTGTAACATAAAAAAATTTTTGTGTTTATATTTTTTTTTTTAAATAAAGTATAAATTAATCTATATATTATAAAATTATAGTTTCATAATAGAAAAGTAAAATTTTTAAGGATTTTAATGTCTCATATGGAGTTTTCGCACCCCTATTTTGGTGCTTTCTTTCTTCTTGTTTTTAGTTTTTTTTTGTTTTTGATTGTTGTCAATCTATCAAATTATTTAGGTAAAAAACTTTCGCGTTCAAATGATGAAAAATTAAAATTAACAATTTATGAGTGTGGATTTCCTGTAACAAAGCAGCCAAATCGTTTCTCATCGCATTTTTATCTATATGCGCTTTTATTTATTCTTTTTGATGTGGAAATTATTTTTATGTTTCCTTGGGCTGTAAATTTTGAGTACTTGGGAATGTTTGGATTTGTAGAGATGATACTTTTTATACTTTTACTTACAATAGGATTTGTTTATGCTTGGAATAAAGGAGCGTTAGAATGGCACAGCATAAAGTAAATTATTTTCAAGATGGCGGTTTGCCAATAGCGTTAACAACAATAGATAAGATTGTCCAATGGGGAAGAAGTAACTCTTTTTGGCCTGCAACTTATGGACTTGCATGTTGTGCGATTGAGATGATGGCTGCAGGGGCTGCGAGATACGATTTTGATAGGTTTGGGACAATTTTCCGTGCAAGTCCAAGACAAGCTGATGGAATTATAATTTCAGGTACATTAACAAAAAAACATGCTGCAATTATGAGAAGAATATATGAGCAGATTCCAGAACCAAAATGGGTTATAAGTATGGGAAGTTGTGCAAATACTGGCGGAATGTTTAACACCTATTCAACTATTCAGGGAGTGGATAGAGTCGTTCCTGTTGATGTTTATTTGCCTGGTTGTCCTCCAAGACCAGAAACGCTTCAATATGCGGTTATGATTTTGCAAAAGAAGATTAGAAGCGAATCGATAAAAAGAAAATCCAAACCAAAAAGGCTTATTTAATGCGTAAATACAGTGAAAAAAATGATGTACAAAAAAAGTCTTTTTACAATGACAGGTTTTATAAAGTTTCAAAATTACCAAGACTTGAGGTGGCGACTGATGAAATTTTTGCTGAAGATGTAAGAAAACTAAAAGAGAAATTTGATATTAAAGACACTTATATTGAAGCAGATCAACTTGTTGTTTGGATAGATGCTAAAGATAATGTAAAAGTTTTAAAATTTTTTAGAGACAAGTTAGAATATAACAATCTTTCTGAGATGAGTGCTGTTGATTTTTTAGCCAAAAGAGAAGAGTTTGAAATATTTTACCAAATGCTTTCGATGAAAAAAAGAAAAAGAGCAAGAGTCAAATGTTTACTCAAAGAATATGAAGAGCTAAAAAGTGTTGAAACTGTTTACAAAAGTGCCGATTGGGCGGAGAGAGAAGTTTATGATATGTTTGGGATAACTATAACAGAACACTCATATATGAAAAGACTATTGATGCCTGATGATTGGATAGGACATCCACTTAGAAAAAGTTATCCATTACATGGCGATGATAATGCTAAGTGGTATGAAGTCGATAAACTTTTTGGAGAAGAGTATAGAGAGCTTATTGGACCAGAAATTAGAGATAGTGCTTTTATAGACAAAGATGATACAAGGGGTTATGCAAGAAAAGGTTATGAGGTTCGCTTTGGCGAGGCATATAGTGAAGAAAAAACAAAACTATCTGAGTATCAAGAAGATAATGGAGTGCTTTTAGTCCAAAAATTTAAAAAAGATAAAGCAAAGATTTTAAAGAAGAGACATTAAGATGATGCAACAACAACCAAACAGACTTAAACCGTTCTTTGAAAATATAAATTTCGACAAAGAAAATAATAATATGATATTGAATGTTGGACCACAACATCCATCAGCTCACGGGCAGCTTCGTCTAATACTTGAACTCAATGGTGAGAAAATAGTAAAAGCAACACCAGATATTGGATATATGCATAGAGGCATTGAAAAAATGGCAGAAAATATGATGTACAATGAATTTTTGCCAACAACAGATAGAATAGATTATATTGCAGCTACATCAAACAATTATGGGTTTGCTCTTGCGGTTGAAAAGCTCATTGGAGTAGAAGTTCCAAGACGTGCAAAAGTGATAAGAATGCTTCTTTTGGAGTTAAATCGCATAGGTTCTCATATATTTTGGCTTGCAACCCACGCACTTGATATTGGAGCGATGACAGTTTTTCTTTATGCTTTTAGAGAAAGAGAATATGTTATGGATTTGATGGAGCAATATTGTGGTGCAAGATTTACGCATTCAGCTATTAGAATTGGTGGTGTTCCGCTTGATTTACCTAATGATTGGCTTAAAAATTTAGAAGAGTTTTTAGATAAACTACCACAAGCGGTAGAGACATATGAAGGATTGCTTGACCAAAACAGAATTTGGAAAATGAGATTGGAAAATGTTGGTATTTTAACTCCAGAATCTGCACAAAGTTGGGGTGCTAGTGGAATAATGTTAAGAGGTAGCGGGATATCGTGGGATATACGAAAAGAGGAGCCTTACGAACTTTATGATGAGGTGGAGTTTGATGTTCCAGTTTCAGATAGTTGCGATTGTTATGGAAGGTATAAACTCTATATGGAAGAGATTAAACAATCTATTAGGATACTAAGACAACTTATACCTATGTATGATAAGACAAGTCCTGAAATTATGGCAAATTCACCAAAATACATAAGTGCTCCAAAAGAACAAATGATGACACAAAACTATTCGCTTATGCAACATTTTGCTCTTGTAACTCAAGGTATGAGACCGCCAAATGGAGAGGTTTATGTTGTTACTGAATCGCCAAAAGGAGAGCTTGGATATTATATAAATTCTCAAGGCGACCCATATCCATATAGACTTAAAATAAGAGCACCATCTTTTTGGCACTGCAGTGCTTATCAAGAGATTATGGTAGGTTGCTATTTGCCAGATGCGATTGCAGTTATTGCGAGTTCAAATGTACTTCTTGGCGAAACAGATAGATAGAGGTGAATTTATGAAAAGATATGATTTAAGACACTTGAAAAGAGATTTTGAAAGCAGAATGTTTGATATTATCAATAACTCACAAAAGAGCGAGGTTTTAATATTCTTATTTGAAACCATTGATGAAGATTGTTTGCAAAAACTAATGAGAGATATTGAAGAGAATGGAGATGAAATTTTAAACTCATTAAGGTTTAATGAGGTTGATTGGACAATGGTTTTGAGGGCAAAAGGCAGATAATGGCAAAGAACATTTTTAAAGAAAAGCTGATTGAGTATGGTGTAAATATCGATAAGATTGATGCCAATTCACCAGTTATTTTAATAGGAACACTATTTTCAAAAGATAATGAAGAACTTGCCAAAGAGCTAAAAGAAAAACAGGATAAAATTGTCTATTGTTCAGCTTTAGATGATACATTTTTTCATATAAAAAATTATATGCGTGTAAAATATGAAGTTGGTGCTGAAGTTGGACTTTTGGCACTTTTGGCTAAGCAGTTATTTGAAGATAGCGACCTGCTTTGTGAAAAAACAAAAGAGTATTTAGATGAACTTGATGATGGATATTTAAGTGCAGAGAGCAATATTTCAGAAGAGGAGATAAGTAAGATAGCTGCACTTATAAAAAACTCTTCAAAATGCACCCTTTTATTTGGCGAAGATATTTACAATCACCCAAATACAGAAGAGTTGGCTGGAATTTTATCGATTTTAGTAAAATATAAAAATTTACATGTAAGTTTATTGGAAAATTTATCGCATTTAAGTCAAAAAAATAGTAACCATTTACCGCAAATCGATGAACTTAAAAGCTATGATGGAACAATTGTTTATCTGTTGCCAAATCAAGAGGAGGACAAAAAACTTTTTGGTTCGGCACAGTTTGGTATTGCTGCAAAAATAGAAGATGGGGATATTGTTGAAATGGAAATAGACGGCAAAAGATACAAAAGAGAATTTTGCTTAAGAGATGATGCAAAAGGAACAGTAGCCATTTTGCCACTAAAAGAGAGTTTTGAAGAGTATAGATTTAAAAAAACAAAAATAACTAAAAGAGTACTAAATGAACAAAATTAGTATCACAATAGATGGTATTGTATGTGAGGCAGTAGAGGGCGAATATATACTAAATGTTGCAAGAAGAAACAATATATTTATTCCAGCAATTTGTTATGTGCCAAATTGTTCTCCAACGCTTGCGTGCAGACTTTGTATGGCAGAAGTGGACAGCAAAAGAGTTTATACATGTAACGCAAAAGCAAAAGATGGACAAGTTGTTATAACAAACTCTCCTGAAATTGAAGAAGAGCGTAAGTCGATAATGGAAGTTTATGTTATAAATCATCCGCTTGAGTGTGGAGTTTGCGATAAAAGCGGTGAATGCGAACTTCAAAATTATGTTCTTGAGATGCAAGTAGATGAGCAAAAATACACTATCAGAAATACACATAAACCGGTTAAAGATTGGGGATTAACAAGATATGACCCATCTCTTTGTATTGTTTGTGAGAGATGTGTTACAGTTTGTAAAGATGTAGTTGGAGAAAACGCTCTTAAAACGACTTCAAGAGGAGAAGATGTTGCTGTTGCTAAAGAGTTGAAAGATAGTATGCCAAAAGATGCTTTTGCAGTGTGGAATAAATTGCAAAAATCGATAATCGACAAAACGGATATAAATGGTGATGTGGATTGTTCAGATTGTGGACAATGTGCAGAAGTTTGCCCTGTAGGTGCGTTAGTTGTTAGTGATTTTCACTATAATTCAAACGCTTGGGAACTAACAAAAATTCCAGCCGCAAATCCTCATAGTAGCGATTGTTCACTAATGTACTATGAAGTAAAACAGACATCTATTGAAAATAGCGAATCAAAAATATATAGAGTAGAGGGTGATAAAAATTTTGGAACATTAAATGGTGCAGCTAAGTTTGGTTATGATTTTGAAAATAGGGTGAAAGAGAAAGATGAAAAAGCATTTAATAATGCGATAGATTTTATAAAAACAAAAGCCGACACTATAAAATTTAACAGTTTTATCACAAACGAAGAGGCACTAATTTTACAAAAAATAAAGAGCAAATACAATTTGAAACTTGTTAATGAGGACGCTTTTAGATATCAGAGGTTTTTAAACACTTTTTCTAAAGCTTCAGGAGAAAGTTTATATTCTGGAGATTTAAATAGGGTAAAAAATAGCGATTTTGTAGTTAGTTTCGCATCATTTTTGAGATATGATTCGCCAAATAGTTCTTATGCTCTAAATAGTGCTATTAAAATGAATAAAGCAATCGCAATATACGCCCATCCGATAACTGATAAAGTTGTAAATTCTTACTCAAAAAATCTTTTACATGTAAAATATAATATTGCATCTGAAGAGGCGTTTTTATATGCTTTACTTGATATGCTTGCAGATAAAGCGAAACTTGATGACAAAATAAATAGCTATTTAAGCTCTTTGCACACAAAAACTACAAAAACCGTAAAAGAGAGTGTTGTTGAAGAGATTAAAGAGAGTATCATTGTAAAAACTAAAGATGAGCAGAGTGGCGAAGAGATAGAGAGAAGTGAAGAAGTTATTAAAAAAGTGGCAAAAGAGGTTGAGAAAGAGGTTGAAATTGTTAGTTCAAAACTTTGGGAAATGATGGGAATTGAAGATTTGAGCGAACAGATAAAAACTTTGTCAAATGGAAAAGAGAAACTCTTTTTAATTGTGGGCGAAGATGCCATAACTCATAAAAATTGGAAAAATTTGGCGAACTTATGCGGTCTTTTAAGTTTTGCCGCTAATTTCAATGTGGTTATCATTCCTTCACAAACTAATACACTTGGCGTTTCTCTTATATGTGAA
This sequence comes from Campylobacteraceae bacterium, assembly GCA_031256525.1. GTDB lineage: Bacteria > Campylobacterota > Campylobacteria > Campylobacterales > Campylobacteraceae > JAIRQK01. Next base: position 2,630 of record JAIRQK010000158.1, on the reverse strand, counting down.
CTTGATGAGCTTGAAGGTCAAAATGTACTTGGTTACAACGAAAAAGCAAACTTTACGCTGAGTGCACTTGGAGATGGTGATCTTGATATGCCAGCTCTAAATCAACAAGAGGGGACTTTCACTAGCATAGACAAACGCGTTGTTCCTACAAATGCTGCACTTGGTTATAATGGATATATTTTAAATGATATTGCAAATGCATTAGATGTTGGAGAAACTTATACGATTGATTTTACAAATAAACTTCCGATAGAAAAAGGGTTTACAAATAAAAACTTTGATGATTTGCCAAACTATTATGATAATAACGGTGTTGAGCATAGGGGTTATTTTCTGCAAGTAGCTAACATTCAAAGAGAAGTCGAACTTAAAGAGATAGAAGATATAAGTTTAAAAGGAAATATTGTTTATAGAGCAAATCCTATTTTACAATTTAGTCCATTTACAAATAAAGCTCATCAATTAAGCTCGTGCGCATCACTTTATGTTTCAGAAGAGTTTTTAAATGAGTTTGGTTTAACAAATGGGCAAAATATAAAATTAAAAACAGACAGTGAGTTAATTTCTCTGAAAATAGAACTCAACAAAAAAATAGATGGCAAAATAGCATATATTCCAACTTTTGATAACAAATTAGATGTTAGTAAAATTTTTAAAGACGGATACAGATTCGCAAACTATGATGCTAAAGGAGCTGAAAAATGAATGAAACAGCTTATGTGATAGAGACCATTGTTAAAGCGGTTGTTGTTTTATCTATTATTGCAGCACTTGCAGGATTTGCAACTTATGTTGAAAGAAAAGTTCTTGGGCTAATGCATAGACGTCTTGGACCTATGCATGTTGGACCATATGGGATTTTACAAGTATTAGCTGATGGAATAAAACTCTTTACGAAAGAGGATGTAATTCCGCAAAATGTTGTTAGACCTATATTTTTAATAGCACCACTTATTTCGGTTGTAACAGCATTTTTAGCACTTGCAGCAGTTCCATTTTTACCTGAATTTACTATATTTGGTTACACAGTTAGTCCAATTATATCAGATATTAGTGTTGGGATACTGTTTGTGTTAGCAGTATCTTCATCAGGACTTTACGCACCACTTCTTGCAGGACTTAGTAGTTCAAACAAATGGTCATTAATTGGTGGGGCAAGGGCTTCTATACAACTGTTATCATTTGAAGTTATAACAGCTCTTTCGATATTGGCTCCTTTAATGTTGGTTGGTTCGCTTTCTCTTATAGATATTAATGATTATCAAAGTGGTGGATTTTTTGATTGGTTAATTTGGAAACAACCAGTTGCATTTATACTTTTTGTGATTGCTGGATTTGCTGAGACTAACCGCGTTCCTATGGACTTGCTTGAAGCTGAATCTGAAATTGTTTCAGGGTATGCAACAGAGTATTCTGGCATTAGATGGGGATACTTTTTTATTGGCGAATATGCAAATATGATAACAATATCATTTTTAGTTAGTTTAACATTTTTGGGTGGTTATAATTCGTTATGGATAATACCCGGTAGTGTTATGATAATATTTAAAGTTATGGCGTTTATGTTCTTTTTTATATGGGTTAGAGGAGCTTGGCCACATATCAGACCAGACCAGTTAATGACTCTGTGTTGGAAAGCATTAATGCCAATAGCTCTTATAAATATCTTAATCACTGGTATAGTGTTACTATAAGGAGTAGAAAATGGATTATTTTAAAGATCGTAACACGAGCGGATACATTTTTTTAGAAGTTGAAGAGACTCCAGATACAAGATGGAAGTATTTCAAGAGATTTTTCAAAAGAACATTTAAATTGGAGCTTTTTAAAGGGCTGTGGATAGTTTTATGGGAGATGTTAAAAGGCAAAAAAAACAATCACGCATTGCTTTATCCTTTAGAAAAATATGAGCTTTCACCAAGATATAGAGCTTTACATAAACTTTTAAGACTGCTTGAGAGTGGAAATGAGAGATGTATTGGTTGTGGACTTTGTGAAAAAATATGTATATCAAATTGTATAAGAATTGACACAAAAGTTGATGAAAGTGGTAGAAAAAAGGTAGTTGATTATACCATTAACTTTGGAAGATGTATCTATTGTGGATATTGTGCAGAAGTTTGTCCTGAACTCGCAATCGTTCACGGAGACGAATATGAAAATGCGAATGAACAGAGATCGCTTTTTTCATTTAAGAATGATATGTTAACGCCGATTGATGAGTTTAGAGAGGGCAAACAAAAAGAGTTTGATGGATATGGTTCTGTTAGTTTTAATGCTGATAAGTTTATCAAAAAGACACCATTAACCTTTAAACAAACAGAACAAGAAAAGGAGAATAAAGATGTATGAAATAGTCGCTTTTTATCTTTTTGCAGCACTAACAATAAGTTTTTTTGCAATAGCGGTGTTTAGCAAAAACGCTCTTTATGCAATGAGTTCATTAGCTGCTGGAATGATTTTTATAGCTGGATTTTTCTTTTTACTTGATGCAGAGTTTTTAGGAGTTGTTCAAATAGTTGTTTATACTGGAGCAGTTATGGCTCTTTATGCTTTTGGTATGATGTTTTTTGATACTACAAGAGATGTAAAAGAGAATATTGTTTATAAAAAAATTATCTACTCACTTT
>JAIRQK010000157.1 GCA_031256525.1 Campylobacteraceae bacterium | reverse complement strand
TCTTGGATATGCGATTTCATATCCGTATGGGAGATTTGGTTCAAACTTTTCAAGAAATGTTTTAACTCTATTTGCGGTTGCAACCGCATTTGCCCCAGAAGCAAGTTGAATTTCTATACCTGAAGATGGGTAACCATTAAGTCTTGTAATCATTCCATAATTTTGATTTCCAAGTTCAACTCTTGCAACATCTTTAACCCTTACAATAGAGCCATCCTTATTGCTTTTTACTATTATCTCTTCAAACTCTTTTGCAGTTCTTAGTTTTGAACGAGCAAGTACTGTAAAATTTAGTTGCTGCCCATCAACAACTGGACGCTCACCTATTTTTCCAGCAGAAACTTGAGTGTTTTGTGCTGTTATTGCCGATTGAACATCTGATGGCATAAGTTTGTATGCTTCAAGTTTTGTTGGGTCAAGCCATATTCTCATAGCATACTGCCCGCCAAAAACCTCAACTCCTCCAACACCTTCAAGTCTTGCGATAGAGTCTTGTAGATTGCTCACTAAAAAATCAGCCACATCACTATTATCACTAACGCCTGTAGAATCATAAACGGAAGCTAACATTAAAAAATCTGTTTGAGCTTTTGCAACAGTAACGCCTTGTCTTTGAACATCTTCTGGGAGTCTGGATATTATTTGTTGAACTTTATTGTTTACTTGAACTTGTGCGATATCTGGATTAGTTCCTTGTTCGAATGTAACACTTATCCTAGCTCTTCCGGAACTTGAACTACTTGACGCAAAATATAAAAGCCCGTCAAGTCCTGCAAGCTGTTGTTCTATGATTTGTACAACACTATTTTCAACAGCCTCTGCTGAAGCTCCCGTATAAGTAGTAATAATATTTATTCTAGGTGGTGCAATGTCTGGATACTGCTCCAAAGAGAGCATCTTGATAGATGCAACGCCTGATATCATAATTACAATAGAGATAACCCACGCGAAAATAGGTCTATGAACAAAAAATTTAGCTAACATTTAAACTCTTATTGTTCTATATATTTGTTAGTTAGGTCAACAATACTAACTTGACTTCTAGAATTAATTTTATTTAATCCCTCTATGATAATTTTATCATTCTCGCTAACACCATCAGTTACAACCCACCTATTGCCAACTGCCCTTTGAATAGTAACTATTTTTGTTTCGACTGAACCATTATTATGTGCAACCGTTATAATTGGATTTGCTTTTGTATCTCTAAGTACTGCTTGTTGAGGAATCAAAAACGAATCCTCTTTAATAGCGCCTTCAACGCTCGCTCTTACATACATTCCTGAGAGTAAAACGCCCTCTTTGTTTTCAAACTCTGCTCTTAGTGTAACCGCACCAGTCCCCTCATCAACTGAAATTTCTTGAAGTTGCAAAGTTCCATTTTTATCATATTTTTTACCGTCAATAAGCACGATTGCTACATCAGCACTCCCTTTTTTGATATTCTCTTCAGAAAGAAGTGTTTTTAAATTTAACAATTCAGCACTAGATTGACTAAGGTCTACATAAACTCTATTGGTATACCTTATGGTTGCTAACGCATTTGCTTGATTTGCAGTAACAAGAGCACCTCTTGTTACGCTTGAAATTCCGATATGACCCTCTATTGATGCCCTAACATTTGTCCTATCTAAATTAATCTCTGCATTTTCAAGTTGTGCTTTTCTCTGTTCAACTAAAGCTAAAGATTTGAGATATTCTGCATTTACATCATCAAATGCTTGTTGAGAAACACCATCAACCTCTAATAATTCTTGATATCTCTTATATTTTTGCTCAGTGCTTACTACATCTGCTTTCGCACTTTGTAAAATAGCTTTTGCTTCGTTATATTGTGCTTGATAGGTAGAAGGATCTATTTTATATAAAACATCATTTTTTTTGATATTAGAAACTTCTTGAAATTATTGCTATTTTATAATAGTACTAACTTGTGGTCTAACCTCAGATGTTAGCATTGCTCTAACTCGCCCAGACATCTCTTGAGTTAATGCCACTGGCTGTTTTTTTAGCGTAATAACTCCAACCTCAACAACAGACTGATTTTTGGAAATCTCTTGCTTTTTTTCACATCCACCAAAAACACACACCATTAAACACAAATAGAGTAGAGTAGAGCTCTTTTTCACAAAAAATCCTTAAAAAAATTTCAATAATATTAACAAATCTATGTTAACAAAATGTATATAGTTGATTACAAGTAGATTTGCAAATGCAAAACTATTTTAAATTGATAAAACTAAGAGGAACATCGGAGATTTTCTCCCTTACCACCTTTATGCAAACTTGCAAATCATCTATTGATTTGCCTACAACTCTAACAACATCGCCCCTTATGCTCGTTTGAACCTTTAAGTCCTCATCTTTTATAGTTTTTACTATCTTTTTTGCATCATCGCTACTAATTGAATCTACTATTGGGTAAAGTGCTCTTACATTTCCGCCACTTGCACTCTCTTTTTTTGGCTCTTTGAAAAGGCTTGGACTTAAGCCTCTTTTTATGATTTTATTTAACATAATATCATAAATTGCATCAAGTTTTGAATCACTACTTGTTATTATTGTAAGGGTTTTTGCTTTTTCGTTATATTCGATTTCAGCCTTAACTCCTTTAAAATCAAAACGCGAGACTATCTCTTTTTTTGCCTGTTCAAGTGCATTTTTAAACTCTTGAATATTTAACTCAGCACTTATATCAAAACTATGTTCCTTTGCCATTTTTTACACCTTTAAAAAATTTTCTATATTTTTGCAGACCATTTTTACCAATCTCTCTCTTGCTTCAATGCTTCCCCACGCAACATGCGGAGTTATGATAAATCTCTCTTTGTGCGTAAGATTTCTTAATGGAGAGTTTACGCTCATTGGTTCAACTTCCAAAACATCAAGCCCAACATATATTTTTTCTTTTTCTATCGTTTTTCTCAAAGCGTTTTCATTGATAATTCCACCTCTGCCTACATTTACCAAAATGGCATTTTGCTTCATTAAAGAGAGCTCTTCTTTGTCTAAAAGATTTTTTGTTTTTTCATTTAGCGGTGCGTGGATTGAAACAATATCACTTGTTTTTAACAACTCCTCCAAAGATATCTCTTTGTATATTTCATCTCTTTTTATGCCAGAAGTCGAATGGTAAAAAACTTCACAACCAAAAGCAGTTGCAATTTTTGCGACCTCATGCCCTATCGCCCCAAGACCTATAATGCCCCATCTTTTTCCGCTCATTTCGTAAAATATGTTATCTAAATTTGTAAAGACTTCTGATTTTACCCACATATCATCTTTTACATAATTATCATAAAAATTAAGCCTATTTGCTAACGATAAAACAAGAGCAAAAGTATGTTGAGCTACCGATTTTGTCGAATAACCAGCAACATTTTTAACTTCTACACCTTGCTGTTTTGCAAAATCCAAATCAATATTATTCATACCTGTTGCAAGCAGACAAATAAGTTTTAATTTTGGTAAAGACTTAAGCGTATCCTTGTCAAACACCACTTTATTTGTGATAATTATATCTGCATCTTTGCTACGACTGATTTTTTCATCATTTGTAGTTGTATCGTAAATTTGAAGATTACCATATTTTGAAAAGATACCTAAATCGATACCATCTCCCATTGTCTTTGCATCTAACAATACGATATTCACGATATTAATCCT
>JAIRQK010000116.1 GCA_031256525.1 Campylobacteraceae bacterium | reverse complement strand
CTAAGTCTAAGTGAGTTTAATACAACTATAATCGAGCTTATACTCATAGCAGCACCAGCAAATGCAGGAGTTAGCGTAAGTGGGTAAAAAATTCCAGCAGCAAGAGGAATGCCTACTATGTTATAGATAAACGCCCAAAATAGATTTTGTTTTATAATTTTCATCGTATTTTTTGAGAGATTTATACTTTTTTTGACACTTGAAAGGTCATTATTTGTGAGAATTATGTCACCAGACTCTTTTGCGATGTCAGCTCCACTATTCATTGCAATTCCAATATCTGCTTGTTTTAAAGATATAGAGTCATTTATACCATCACCAACAAAAAGAACTTTCCCATTTTTTTGAAACTCTTTTATCTTCTCATATTTCTTATCAGGAAGCATTTCTGCTACGACCTCATCGATATTGATTTTATCGGCTACTTTTTGTGCTGATAAAAATTTGTCTCCGGTTAGCATAATAGTTTTGATATTTTGCTCTTTTAAAAACAAAATCAAATCTTTTGCACTCTCTTTTATTGTGTCGCTAAAACTAAACAATCCAACATTTTCTTTATCAACTGCAGCAAAAATTGCACTTTGTCCAATACTCAGTTTTTCATCATATTTACGCAAAAGTGTAGTTGATATATCGATACCATTTTTTTCTAATAACTCTTTAGTTCCAACTAATATATTTTTGCTATCACAAACTCCACTTATTCCCTCTCCTGCAATCGTTCTAAAATTTTCCACATGCAAAGATGTATTGATACCATTTTGTTTTGCATAGTTTGTTATAGCATAAGAGATAGGGTGTTCGCTTTTTGCTTCACAAGAGGCGATTAATGATAGCAAGTATCTATCTTTAATTGTTGTGTTATTTATCTCTATTTTGCCTTGTGTTAAAGTTCCAGTTTTATCAAAAACGGCATATTTTATTTTGGAGATAATCTCCAATACTTCTGGATTTTTTATAAAAATTCCCTCTTTTGCTCCACGACCAATGCCGCTTATTATCGCTATTGGAGTTGCAAGTCCTAACGCACAAGGACAAGAGATGATTAAAACGGAAATAGAGGCAATTATCGCCATTTTTGTATCGCCAATAAAAAGCCACACAAAAAGAGTTAAAAGCGAAATTAAAATAATAGCTGGTACAAAAATGGACGATACTTTATCGGCAACTCTTGCTATTGGCATTTTTTTATTGTTTGCGTCGCTTAAAAGTTCGATTATTTTGGCTAAATTTGAGTTTTCATAATTTTTTTGAACTTTTATATGCAAAAAACCATCTAATAATTTATAACCACTTGAAACTGCTACATTCTCTTTCGCATATAAAGGCATAAATTCACCACTCATCAACGAAGTATCAACATTCCCATTGCCCTTTATAACAATCCCATCAACACCTATATTTTCCCCAGCTTTTACAAGAATAGTATCACCAATTTGCAACTCATCTATCTCTTTTTGTACGATTTGTTCATCATTTAAAATCACATTTGCTTTTTTTGGAGTTAAATTTAGAAGAGTTTGCATATAGTTAGTAGCTCTGTTTTTGGCTTTAGCTTCAAGATATCTTCCAAGAAGCACAAAAGCTATTATCATAGAAGCACCATCAAAATAGATAAATCTAATATTTTCAGAAAAAAGTTCTGGAAAAAATATCACAAAACAAGAGTAAAAATAAGCTGCACTTGTTCCGAGTGCCACTAACACATTCATATCGAAAACCCTATTTTTTAAAGATTTGTATGAGTGTCCATAAAATCTAAATCCAGATACAAATTGAACAATAGTTGCTATTATAAACGATATATATAAAATAGTGTTAGAAGGGTGGTGAAAAAAATGGCTAAAAAAGTGTAAAAAAATAGTCCCAATAACAGCAATTATAAAACTTATTAAAAGTTTTTTCTCATCGTTTTCGTTATTTTTTATCTCTTTTAAAACTTTAAAACCGAGTTTATTTATCTTCTCTTCAATTTTTTCTGTATCAATTTTTTCTGTATCATAGACAAAAGTTCCAACGCCAGTACTAAAATTTACACTCACACTCTCTACGCCATCAAGTTTTTTTACGACTTTTTCTATAGAGTTTGAACAATTTACGCAACTCATACCGCCGATATTTGCAGTAAATTTTCTCTTTGACATTTATACTCTTGAAATCTCTTCTATGATATCAAATCCCAAATCTTGCATTTGCGATATGAATTTTTCCTCTTCATCTTTTGAATTTAAAATTATGGTTATTTCGCGAGGATTTTTATCTAAATTTATTTCAATTACGCCAAAATCCTCATCGAGTCCATTTTTTATACTATTTGCACATTTTTGACAATTTATATTTTTTGCCGTGTATATGATTTTCATATTTTTATCCTTGAAATTTTTAGATATCAATGCCAAAAATATATTTGACACTGTACCCTATCGCGAAAGATATAATGGCAACACCAAAAGTAATTGCACACATTTGCGTAACTCTTCTCCAGAAATTTAGCCCTTTTGCGATACTTATATAAAAGTTGTAGCCAAATATCGCAATAAGCACAAAAACAAACATCCAAATAAGTGCAAAAAGCATGCTATCTAAAACCAAAAATGGAAGAACTAACATAATCGTTGTAATGATATATGCCACTCCAGTATATAGCGAATAAGTAAGCGGTTTTATGCCTTCAATTTCATTCTCTTTTGATTCTAAATAAGCACTTCCAGCCATTGAAAGCGACGCAGCAATTCCCATAATAAGCCCGGTTGCTCCAACTGCTATTGTACTACTAAATGCCAATGCGATACCACTTAGCGTTCCGGTAAGTTCAACTAAAGCGTCATTCATTCCAAGAACAATCGCTCCGGCATAAACGATTTTTTTGTCATAAAGCATATCAATCAATTTCGCCTCATGATTTATCTCTTGCTCATAGATTATTTTTGATTCATGGTGAGAGTCAAAAAGATATTTATAAAAACTTTTGCCACTAATTTCGCGATTTTCCATAAATTTTAAAACAAAATAGACACCAAAAAGATTTACACAAAACACTATAAATAGTATAAGTAGTTTTTGCGGTTTTCTATCTTCGCCAGTTATTTTTTTACAAAACTCATAATGATTCTTCTCCTCTTCGCAGAGCCTTAAAAATATATCTCTATTTCCGTCATCTTTTTTGCATTTGTTTGCTAAAATTGAGTAAATTGTAAAATCATTTACCTCATCTTGAAGTTGAGCAAGTGCTTGTGCTTTTAACTCTTCTGGTATTGGTTTCATTGTTTTTTCCTATTTAATGTATTGCATTATTTAATATATCTTCAATAACATTGACCGTATATATATCACTCATTCTCCATCTTAACGATGTTTTATATATATTTTGAGCGATTTTATTTATCTCTTTTTTTGAGATATCAAGTTCATTTAGAGATATTGGAGAGCCAATTTTTCTAAACCATTTTTCAAGCTCTTCTATCCCTTCTGCCGCACTATCTTTATTAAATACAGCCTTTGCAAAACCTCTTATTTGACTATCATCTCTTTTTACAAGCCACTTAAGCCAAGCAGGTATCACAACGCTAAGCCCTGCTCCATGAGGAGTGTCATACAAAGCACTTAGAGAGTGTTCTAACATATGGCAAGGAAAGTCAACATCTCCTACACCAATTTTTGTTAAGCCATTTAACGCCCAAGTAGAACATAATGCAAACTCATATCTTGCGTCTAAATCATTCTGATTTTTCAAGAGTTTTTCAGTCGTTTCTATTGTTGATAGAATGATATTTTCCGCAAATCTATTCTGTATATTTGGGTGAACTTCAGCATTAAAATAGACCTCAATAGTATGGGCAATGATATCAACAGCCGAATAAGCCAAATAGTCATTTGGCAAACTACAAGCAAATTTTGGATTGATTATAGATACTTTTGGATAGTTTAATTTGGACTTGTAGGAGAACTTTTCATCTGTTTTTTCATTTGTTAAAACTGCACCGTCATTCATTTCGCTACCAGTTGCTGATATTGTTAATATAACATACAAGTCAAGTGCATAAGTTGGAACTTTACCTGTAAAAAGTTCCCATATATCACAATTACTTAACGCTGCAGCTGCTATTGCTTTTGATTCATCAACAACGCTTCCACCACCGACTGCAAGAACAGATGTTACCTTTTTTGCTTTTTCTAAACCCTCTCTTGCATGTGATAAAGTTGGGTTAGAGCTAACTCCGCTATGCTCGATAATTTCGATATTTTCATCTCTTAATGATTTTACAACTTCATCATATAAGCCATTTTTCTTAATAGAGTTTCTTCCATAAACTAGTAAAACGCTTTTGTGTCCAGACTCTCCTAAAATCTTTCCAATAAGATCTTGTTTTTCGCCATAAATAAGTTTTGTAGGATTATGATAAATAAATGGTTTCATAAAACACTCCTGTCCCTGTTTTTTAATTTTTAATATTTTTTATAGAACTTATCAAGCATATCGAAAATAAAGTTGGAACCCATGTAAACATACGAAGACCTGCACTACAAAAGTTGGAACCGAACAAAAGAACACATATTGGCTTTTCAAAAATTATCATTGATGTAATCATTGTTCCCACTTCACATACTGCACAAAATAAAATAATATAATTCACAATTTCACCAAATTTAATCCCATTATTTGATTTTATAACCATACTTATAACGATAGCCGTAGCAATAGCTGATGCACTAACAAGAGAAATAGCAAGTGCAATAGACTCAGCACGCACCATTCGCAACAGAGTAAAACTTGCAAGAAAAAGCCCAAGAAAAATAATAAAAAATAGAATAGTGTATTTCAGATAAGATATTAATGTCCCTTTTGTAAAATGGGGGGTATCAGTTTTTATAAAATAAAGAGCATCGGCGTATCTACTTTTAAAATGGTTATTTACTGAAAACATTGAAATTAAAGTTGGAATTAAAACAGCAACAAATATGCCAATAAACCCATTTACATAATGACCAGTTATGTAATCCATAGAAAATTGTATAGGTTGGTTTAAACTTATATACCGACCAAATGGTAAAGAACCGTAACCCCTTATTGATATCATTATAGATAACATGACAATCACAACTATTGCGGTTATTATGGAAAAATATAGAACATATTTCACAATTTCCTTAAGTGTCATAGCTCTACCATTTGATTTTATGATTATATTTGCAACAATAGCTGCAGCAACAATTAATGCAATAATAAAAAATATCAAAAATAAAGCATCACGATTTACAACAGAAACATCTATGCAGTAAAGTCCAAGACAAATAACAACAAATAAAATGGAATATTTTAAATAATTCATCAACACCTCTTTTTTACAAAACAATATCACGATTATATAACTTTTAGATGTAAAAAAAGTTTATGGACAATTTAAATTAGATATAATTACCGTTTTTAAAGGAAATAAGTTTGAGCGTATTAGAGATTGCGGATATATTTGGGATAGTGGCATTTGCACTTAGCGGTTTTTTTGTTGGAGTTAGGGAGAGATTAGACCTTCTTGGTATATTTTTGGCTTCATTTTTAACTGCTCTTGGTGGCGGTATAACAAGAGATGCTATTGCTGATAAAATGCCTTACGCATTTACAGATATACTTCCAACGATACTCGTTGTTTGTGTTGTAGTTTTAGCGATTATTTTTAAACTTCATAAGTTTGATAAGTTTGAAAAAAGTACTATTTTTATAGTAAGCGATACTTTTGGACTTGTCTCTTTTGCGATAACTGGATCTATTGTAGGAATAGGTGCTGGATTTAATATATTTGGGATAGTTATACTTGGACTTTTAACTGCAGTTGGTGGAAGTGCTATAAGAGATGTGATGATTAACCGCGTTCCATTTTTTATGATAAGCGAATTTTATGGAACGGTCGCTATTATCGTTGCACTTATGATATATGTGTTAAATTTATATGATATGGTTAGTTTATTTAACATTATTTTGGTTTTTGTTTTTGGTGTAGCTTTGAGGCTTTTTGGGTATTATAAAGGTTGGAAACTTCCCAACATTACATAAAAGGAAAAAGATGATTTTAGAAGAGATTGATAAAAAATATGTGTTGCAAACTTACAATAGAAATTATGTAAATTTCAAATGTGGACAAAATGCTACTTTGTTTGATGAAAGTGGAAAAGAGTATATCGATTTTACGAGTGGCATTGGCGTTGTGAGTGTTGGTCATGGAAACAGAAGAGTTGCAAATGCAATTTATGAACAAGTGAGCAATATAACTCATATTTCAAATATTTATTTGATTGAGCCTCAAGCACTTTTAGCAAAAAAGATAGTAGAACTTAGCGGATATGATATGGCGGTATTTTTTGCAAATAGTGGAGCAGAAGCAAATGAAGGGGCTATAAAGATAGCAAGGAAATATGGTCAAAAAAAGTTTAAAAATAAAAAATATAAAATTTTAACATTAGAACACTCGTTTCACGGAAGGACAATTGCAACGATAAAAGCAACAGGTCAAGAGAAGTTTCATCAAGTAGATTTTTCTCCGTATCCAGATGGATTTGAATATAAGCCAACAATAAAAGACTTATATAATGCGATAGATAACGAAACGGTTGCGGTTATGATAGAGCTTATTCAAGGAGAGGGTGGAGTAGCTGCATTTGATAAAGAAGAGATAAAGGAGCTTGCAAAATATCTAAAAGAAAAAGAGGTTTTACTTATCGTCGATGAGGTGCAATCAGGAGTTTATAGAAGTGGAGAGTTTTTAGCCTCAAAACTTTACGATATTGAGCCAGATGTTATAACTTTGGCAAAAGGTTTGGCTGGAGGAGTTCCAATAGGGGCTATTTTGAGTAAACATAAAGATATTTTAACTTATGGAGACCACGGTAGCACTTTTGGTGGAAACTTTTTAAGTACTCGTGCTGGGTTTGAAGTGCTTGATATTTTAGATAGTTATAAAAATGAGGGATTACTAAAAGAGATAATAGAGATTTTTGAAAAAAATTTAAATAAAGTCAAAGAGCAATATCCAACTATTTTTACCAAAATAACCGGAATCGGACTTATGA
>JAIRQK010000102.1 GCA_031256525.1 Campylobacteraceae bacterium | reverse complement strand
AATCGATATATTTTGCCCATAACTTGAAATAAGTTTTATACTGTTTTGATATGCAAGTATTTTTATAATTATAAGCGATAAAAATTGTTCAGTTGTGGTATCAATTTTGCCAAACCTATCATTCATCTCCTCTTCAATTTCATAAACCTCTTTCACATTTTCGCACCTGCTTAAGCGTCTATATAGCTCAAATCTAATTCTGTCTTCAGAGATATATCTATCATTGATAAATGCGTTAATAGAGAGCTTTAGGTCAACATCTCTCTTTTTTATAGGAGTTTTGTTTAGCAGTTCATTGATAGAATCTTCCAACATTTTAAGATACAAAGAGTAGCCAATCTGCTTTATATGACCGCTTTGTGCCTCACCTATCAAGTTTCCTCCGCCCCTAATTTCCAAATCATGATAAGCAAGTAAAGACCCGCTTCCTAAAAACGAGTTGGATTCTAATGCGACAAGTCTTTTTCTGCTATTTTCACTCAAACTCTCCTTGTTCTCTACAATGAAATAGCAATACCCGCCTACACTTCCACGCCCAACGCGTCCACGAAGCTGATGAAGGTCAGCAATTCCAAAATGGTCAGCCGCCTCAACAATAATGGTATTTACATTCGGAAGATGAATTCCTGATTCTATTATAGAGGTAGATAACAGCAAATCATACTCTTTGTTTTCAAATTTTAACATCTCTTTTTCGCTATACTCTTCATTCACTTTTGAGTGGAGTATCAAAGTTTTTATGTTAGGGAGCATTGACTTTAGCTCTTTTGCTTTATCCTCTATAGAAGCTATTCTATTATGAATATAAAAAACTTGCCCTCCTCTTCTTTTTTCCCTTAAAATAACCTCACGAATAAGTTTTTCATCATACTCTTTTATATAGGTTTTAACATCTTCTCTCTCATCTGGCGGTGTTAAAATTTGAGAATATTGCTTAATTGAGCTTAATGCCATATTTAAACTTCTTGGGATTGGCGTTGCACTCATAGATAAAATATGTGCATTTTCTCTTAAATTTTTCAGCTTTTCTTTTTGTTTTACGCCAAACTTATGCTCTTCATCAATGATAACAAAACCGAGATTTTTGCACTCTAATCCAAGCAGAGCATGAGTTCCTATACAAATATCCAAAACGCCATCTTTTAACTCTTTTAAAATTCTTGATTTTTCTTTTGCTGATGTAAATCTATCAAGTTTTGCTATTTTGATACCAAAACTTCCAACTCTTTTTGTTAAATTTTTATAGTGCTGATGAGATAAAAGGGTTGTTGGAACAATAAAGAGTGATTGGTAGTTATTTTTTGCAACTGCCAAAAGTGCATTCATTGCAACTTCAGTTTTTCCAAAACCAACATCACCACTTAAAAGTCTATCCATAACCTTGCCAGAGCCTAAATCGTTTAAAATCTCTGCGATACTTCTCTCTTGGTCATTTGTATAAATAAACCCTGCTTTTTTTTGAAACTCTTCTATTAGTGCAAGAGATAGGTCAATTTTACAACCCTCAACTAACTCTCTTTTTGCAGCAATATCCACTATCTCTTTTGCAATTTCAAAAAGTTTTGCTTTTGTTTTCTCTTTTAATTTTAAGAAACTTCCACGACCAAGCCTATCAACAACCGCTAAAGTTCCGCTATCGGCTATATATCTATCAATTACATACAGATTTTCAACAGGAAGCAGTAACTTATCATCACCCTCATAATCAATAACAACAAAATCCCTCTTAACACCTAAAACAACAACATTTTGAAGTCCTCTGAAAATACCAATTCCATAATTTTCATGAACTACATAATCACCATATTTTAGCTCATCAAGAATAATTGAGGCGTGTTTTTTTCTTTTTTTTGTGAGTGGTTTATTTAGCGAAATAACTATCTCTTTTGTGCTTGTTAGATTGACAATTAAAGGGCTTTCTTTAAAAATAACATTATTAAATTCATCAATTTCAGCCTGTTTTAGTAGAGCTTCATTTCTTGCTAGAATAGTGATTTTTTGCTCTTTATGAAACTCTATAAAATCTCTAATTTTGCCAATTTGCAAATCTTTAAAAGTAGAACTTTCTGGAACTGTTTTAATATTATTTAGTAGTTTTCTGTCAGCATTTTCATTAAATGTTAAAACTTCTTCAATCTCTTTCTGCATCTCATAAGCATAAACCGGTTTTAATATGTGCAAATAGTTTTGCGAAAACTCTCCTAACGCCCAAAAACCAAGAGATATCATATCTTTATCAAAACTATCACTCTTAATTTTTTTGATTGATTTTTCTACTTGAAGGTGTGATTTTTCATCAAAAGAGAAAAGTGCTGGAGAGATTGTAAAACTCTCTAACTCCTCTTTTTTGCTCTTTTGGTTTTCGCACGAAAAAAATCTAATACTCTCAACATCTTCATCAAAAAAAGAGACTCTTATCGGCTCTTCATAATCTGGCGTAAATATATCAACTATATCGCCACGAAAGCTAACTTCGCCCTGCATTTCGACTATATCAACAACACTATAGCCCCAATTAATTAGCTCATTTTTTAGCTCATTTAAATTGATTTTTTGTCCAAATAGTACTGTTTTTACCTGAAAAAGTTCTGGTTTTGGAAAGTTTAAAAGTGCGGTTCTTATTGGAGAGATTAAAATTTTTTTAGATGATGTCTCTTTATTAAACTCTCTTAAAATTTTTAATAACTCAAAAATTTCATTACGGTATGGCTTTAAATCATCACCAAAATTTACCCTAACATCAGGCAAAGCAAAAACTTTTCTATCTGCATATAGAGCTGCATCTAAAAGTTTTAGAGCATCTTTATCATTTTTGCAAAGTAAAAAGTTAGCTTCGCCTCCTTGCTTTAAGTATTCGTAGACTCTTGCCTGCAAGTTTAATTGTCTTCTTCTATTTCTTCTTCTTGTTGTTTATATTCGATACGAGCATTATTATTTTTTCTTCTGCTCTCGCCTTCAAAGTGTGCATTTTTTTCAATCATCAACTCTTCACTTGAAATATTGCCAATCAACACACCACCTTCTAATATATATATGCTATCACACTCCGCATTGCCCTCAAAACTTCCGTTTACTATAAGCGTCTTAGCTTCAATATTGCCTTTAATAACTCCGCCTCTTCCTATAACTATAGCGTTGGAAGATTTCATTTTGCCACTAAGTTGTCCATAAACATGAACTTTGGCAATAAAGTCAAAAACTCCGTCTATTGTAACACCAGAAGTAATTATGGTTGCTTCGGTATTCTGTTTAGCATTGTCATCATTTCTCTTATTAATGAGCCCCATGGTATCTTTTTCTCCTTTTCAAATATACTTTCAAAATTTGAATGACCCCAATTAATAAAATTAATAGGATCAAGTGCATTTTCTAAAAACCTAACCTCATAATGCAGATGCGGACCAGTAGATAGACCACTATTTCCAGAATTTGCAATATGAGTACCCTTGCTTACAAACTGACCATATTTTACCACCATTTCATCTAAATGAGCATAATATGTCTTAAAACCAAAACCGTGATTGATTACAACAAGTGCACCATATCCATTTCTATGCACATCAGCAAACTCAACAACTCCATGTGCTGGAGCATAAACAGGAGTTCCTATATCTGCTCTTAAATCCAAGCCGTGGTGTTTTTCAGTCATCTCTCTAATTGGATGAAATCTACTGCCAAAATTTGCCGAAATGCCATTGTGCCGCAACACTGGTCCATTTGGAATCAGCTGCAAAACAATAAAACGTTGCACTGCACTTATCGTTAAATCATCAACTTTATTATCAAAATCTTCAGTTACATTTTCGCTACTAGTTTTCGTACCAAGTAACAACTCAACTTCACCAATCTTCTCCCTCATCTCTTGATAATACTTTATTTGATTATCGATTTTGGTTTGAAGATTGAGATTTTCAGTTAATAGTCTTTGGTTTATCTCCTCTTCTTTAATTCTCAACTCTTCAACTTCACTTGAGAGATAAAATATAAAGATGATTCCGAAAAATATTACCACTGCTATAAATAAAATAAAATAGAGAACAAACTTCTTAACTATCTGATTTAAAGTATAGTTTTTTGAACCCTCTATGTCTGAAATTGTTACCGTGAACTTATCTTTCAAAATGATTCCTAAAAATTTTAATTATATTGTACCTAAATTTTATTTTTTTATGTTAGATTTTATTACTAAATTAATCACCTGGTCCCATTGTACCTTTTTCTCTTTGACAAAAACTGTGTCAAAATTCGAAATATTCCACTTTATAAAATTCATCGGATCAAGCGAAACTCCTAAATATTTGACCTCATAATGCAAATGTGGTCCTGTCGAAAGACCGCTATTTCCACTATTTGCTATATGCTCACCTTTTTTTATGGCTTGACCTACTCTAACAACTGGTTTTTGATCTAAATGGGCATAATATGTCTTAAAACCAAAACCATGCTTTATTGCAACAAGAAAACCAAAACCACCATTTGCCCCGGCAAACTCAACAACGCCATTTGCTGCTGAGTATACAGGCGTTTTCAAATCCGCCCTAAAATCAACTCCCTTATGGAAAACTTCCGTTTTTGAAATAGGGTGTATTCTGTTGCCAAAACCGTCCGATACTCCTCTGTGATGTTTTATCACTTCACCATTTGGTATAACATCAAGTATCATCTGTTTTTGTGCCAAAGATAATAAAAGATAGTTAATTTTTATATCATCGGCGGTTATTTTCTCTTCATATGGCTTAATACCTATCGCCGCTTCAAGCTCATTTACCCTATCTTTTTCCATCTGATAATATATTATATGTTCGTCCAAATTACTTTGAAGTCTTAACATTTCCAATTTCATCTCATCTACCACATCTTTTTTTGCATCAAATCTATTTGTTTCATCAGCCAAAAAAAGTATTAAAAAAAGACCAATGATAACAAAAAGTAACAAAGAAAACAATAAAAAAACAATAATTTTTTTTACAATGTGACTTGAAAAAATATTGTACAATTTTATTGCATCTAACTCTTTTTCTGCGAACTTATTTTCCACAGCATCTCTTTAAAAAAGCTTCTACCACCAAAAAAGAGCCAAACACCAAATAGTCTCTATCTTTATCTATATTTTTAAACTCTTTATGTTTTATTTGCAAAAAGTCAAGGTAGTTTTTAATCTCTTCTTTGGCGTTTTCTCGTTCGCTATCATTCATATCTATAAGCTCAACATGTAAAATGATGGGGCTTAAAATATCCAAAATTTTTCTATAATCTTTATCTTTATACGCATTATAGATTAAAATGATTTTTTTGCCTTTAAATTCATCTAAATTCGCTCTCGCAGCAGCCT
>JAIRQK010000038.1 GCA_031256525.1 Campylobacteraceae bacterium | reverse complement strand
TATCGCAAAAAGAGGTTATTAGTAAATTGATGGGTGAAGAGATCACCTCTATACGCTTAAATTTTGCAGGCGGAGAACCGTTACTGCTCAAAAAAAATATTTTTAACAAAATAGTTATTAAGGCAAAAGAGATGGGTTTTGACACCTCTTTAATAACAAATGGCTCTTTACTTGAATCTCATTCAAATATACTGGAACACTTAAATATGATAGGCATTTCAATAGATAGTTTGGATAGGGCAACTTGTTTAAACATAGGTAGATATTTTGGCAAAAACTATCTGTCTAAAGAGAAACTGGAAAATATTATCAATATAATAAAATTGAACAATTACAAAATCGGATTGAAATTCAATATTGTAGTCAGCAAGTACAATTATAATACAAATATCGTGGAGCAATTACAAGCATATAAACCCCATAGGCTGAAAATTTTGCGTCAACTATCTTTTGATGGGGAAGATTGTGTTTCAGATGAACAATTTAGGCATTTTTTAAGAATTAATGGAGAGTCTATCAAAAAAGAAAATGTTGTTATAGAAGATGAGGATAAAATGATTCAAGGTTACTTAATGATTGACCCATCTGGCAGATTTTTTCAAAATGGAAATGGTCAAAAATACCGCTATAGTGATCCTATTTTTGAAGTTGGTTTAGAACGAGCTTTTTCGCAGGTCGCATTTGACAAGGGTAAATTCAAAAGTAGATACTCAATGTAAATAAATTGCTTAGTGCTCTCTATGCTTTATCTCTAAAACTGCATAAACTACAATAAGTGTTATCGTTGAACTTATACCAACAAAAAAATATTGGGTTAAATATCTCTTTTTTTGCACATTCTGACCCAAAACAGATCTCTTCTCCATTGTTTAGTGCAATATGTGCAATTGTTAATGGGCGTTTAAAACGATTGCACTTTTTGTCTTGAACAAAATCAATTCTATTAAGTTCTATTTACGCCTCCTCAAAAAATATATTATCTATGCAAGTGTAACATATTTCTGGAAGAAAAGTAGCTATAACCAAAGATATGATAATAACTTGATTATAGGTTATAACATATTTTGGAAAGATAGGTTGCTATAACAAAATGGACTACTCAATTTCAGAACTTAGAATTATAACATATTTTGGAAAGATAGGCTGCTATAACTAAAAGAATAATTTTGCTGAAATAAAACAACAATGTTTTTTAACTTGACAACTTCAAAATATTTTTATGGAATAACAAAAATATTTTGTATATACCTACCACCTTGGTATAAAATGAAGTAAAATGATAGCTGATTTTAAATTCAGTCTTAAAGTTAAAAAAAGCAAGAAGTTCTTATTGCGACTAAGCCTCTTACTTCTATTCTTTTTCTAAATTAATATGGGGGGGAATCCCTCTATTAATTTAGATTGATTTGAGTAATACTGTAATTTTTAAAAAATTACAAGTTTAGCCATACTTGCCTTTTAAAAAACAGTTATCATTTACATTTAAGTATAGAAAAACTTATATAAAATTTTGGATTGCCCGTAGCAGCTCGTAATGATTGTAAGAAAAAGCTACATCCACTTTTAAAATCTTTTACAGACAATAAACTAAAAAAGGTTTGGAACAACGCAAAAATGTATAATTAATGTATTTGCAAATATTAAGCTTATTTACGCGTTAGCAAACTTGCTTGCTACATACTTCATTTCACTTTCATCCTCTAAAGAAACTTTTGCTTTATCGTCAGTGATTTTATAGTTGTAGCATCTAACAGATGTGCCAAATTTTTTATTCAAAAATTCGTATATATCTTTTCTCAATCTGCTCTTGTTTGATTTTTTAAACTCTTCCAATGCATTTAAGACATCTTTTTTTGTTACTTTCATAAAAACTCCTTGTTTATTTTATGAACATTTGCAAATACATTTGACATCTTAGCACTTTTTCGTATACAAATGGTAGATTATCTATTTTTTTCTAGAATTTTTCTCTTCTATCCCACTTATTCCAAAGCGACGAGCAAGTTCTTGTTCTATTTTGTCTGGATGGATATTTTTATCAACCAATGCAACCAACATATGAAAAACCAAATCAGCAGCCTCGTAAATAATCTCTTGCTCACTGTTGTCTTTCACCGCCAAACAAAACTCAGCAGCCTCTTCAGACACTTTTTTTAAGTAGGCATTCTCACCTTTTTTTAAAAGGTTTGCCACGTAAGAGTTTTCGGAGTTTTCTTGTTTTCTATTTTGCAAAGTATGATAAAGTCTATCCAAAATTCCATAGTGAGATGTAAAATTGTCTTTATTGGCTAAACCTAAATTTCTACAATTAAGAATATCATCAAAAAAACAAGTCTTGTTTCCAGTGTGACAAGCAACACCATTTTGTTCTACTTTTAAAAGAATTGTATCTTGGTCGCAATCAAGCAACATCTCTTTAATCGTTTGAGTATGCCCACTAATTTCCCCTTTTTTCCAAATTCTTCCTTTGGATCGAGAAAAATAGTGAGCAATTTTCGTTTTTTGACTTAGTTCGTAAGCCTCTTTATTCATAAAGCCAAGCATCAAAACCTCATTGGTTCTTATATCCTGAGCAATTGCTGGAATTAAAGAACTCTTTTCCCAATTAATTTTCAATGCTTCTCCTTATCATAAATTATTGTGAAACAGTTGTGCTTTTTTTGGCACTTTTTGAATCAACCCAAATATTCGGAACAGCACCACCGGGAGTTAAGAAAATTTGTGCATTTTGATTCTCTTTTAGAGCCTCGTTAAATTTAGCTTGTGTTTCAATTTGGCGAAGTTCTAAAAGTTGATTTGTTAAACTTTTTGCCACCTCTTTATTTGAGTATGCTTTCGCATCAGCTTCTATTTTTAATGCATCAGCAACACCTTGGGCTCTTGTTTTAGCCGCATTTGCTTCACCTTGAGCTTGAGCAACCAATTTTTTTGCATTTTCTTCGGCAATACTTACTTCATTTTTTGTAATTTCAGCTTGTTGTTTTGCAAGTTGAACTCTTTCAATCTGCTCTTTCACATTTTTAGGAAATATCGTCTCTCTAAGCTGAACTGAACGAAGGGTTACTGGATTTCCCTCTTGTGATTTTATATTGTTTTCAATACCGTGTTTGATTTCATCAGCAAACTCACTTCTTTTTTGAGGAATAAGCTCAACATTATACTTTCCTGCAACTTCACGGACAACTTCACGGACAGCTTGGTCGACTATCTTGTTTTCCCAGTCAAGTCCCCATTTTGCTATTGTATTTGGCGTGTTATCGCGATTTAATTGGTACTGGACTGCTAGATCGATATTAAAGTCAAGTCCACTAGCATCTTTAACTGTAATAGCCTCTTTTGTGATAATTGAAGGTGCGTTGCTTATACTTCCACTTATAACTTTTTGCTGATACATACCAGTTCCACCAATTTGTTCAGTTGAGCTATAGCTTATCATTCTTACCTTTGCATCAAGAACTATAATATCTTGAATGATTGGTATGAAAAAATGAAGACCCGGCTCAAGTGCATTTGGTTCAAATTTACCAGCAGTTGCTTTTATACCAAGCTCACCAGAGTTTATAATCGTAAATGGCTTAGCAATAATAAGCAATATAACAACCACGATAACGATATAAAGTGGAGTTAATTTTTTATTATTAACATCAAAATTTGGCATTTTTACATTAAAATTTTTATTGTCTCCACCATCATTATTGTTACCATTTCCACCATTTCTTTTTTTAAAATAATCATTTAAATCAGCAGGCATTTTTTCTCCTTTTATCTATTTTACATAAGTTAAAAAGTGTTCAAAAGAGCTATCTCTTCCATACACTACATCAAAGTAAGATTTTTGTAATTTTTCAGTCATGTGACCTCGTTTACCGTTTCCTATGACTCTTCCATCAACATTGTTTATTGGAGTTATTTCAGCTGCAGTACCAGTAAAAAATGCCTCATCAGCTGTATAAACTTCATCTCTTGTTATTTTTCTTCTAAGAAGAGGAATATTCAGTTTATTGGCAATTTGAATTGTCGTATCTTGAGTTATACTATTTAGCGAATAGTCATTTGGGGGCGAAATAAGCACTCCATTTTTAACTATAAAAAAGCACTCCCCACTTCCCTCAGCAACAAATCCCTCTTCGTCTAAAAGTAAAGCCTCATCATAACCAGCGTCAACAGCCTCTTCGTTTGCCATCTGAGAATTTAGATAGTTCGCAGCTGCTTTTGCTTTGCCCATTGTCGATTTTACAGAATATCGCGAAAATGAAGATATCTTAACTTTTATACCATTTTCTATTCCATCATCACCAAGATAACTTCCCCATTCCCAAGTTGCAACCATAACTTGTCTTGGAGCACCTTTTGGACTAACCCCCATTTTTCCATAACCTAAAAATATAAGAGGTCTGATATATACATTTTTGTTATAATTGTTTACTTTTAAAACATCAATTTGAGCTTGTTCAAGCTCTTCAAGTGAATATTTTGGTGTTATAAGCGTGATTTTTGCAGATTCAAGTAACCTTTTAGTATGGTCTCTTAATCTAAAAATAGCCAAACCTTTTTCTGTTTTATAAGCTCTTGTTCCTTCAAATACGGCATTTCCGTAATGAAGCGTGTGTGATAGCACGTGCACAGTCGCATCTTTCCATGGAATTAATTTTCCATCCATCCAAATAAGTTTAGAATCATCTAACATGTTTTACCTTTTTAATAACAAACATAGATACTTTATAATTAAAGTATAAACTAAAGATTTTATCTAAAAAACATTAATAATGTTTTAAATACTCTTTTGTTAAGTTTATTTATGTAAAAATAGAGCATTAAAAATTCAAGGAGAGTGTATGTTAGAAGTAGGTCAAGATGCACCAAAATTTTGTTTGCCAAATCAAGATAATGTTGAGATTTGCTTAAGAGATTTAGTTGGAAAATGGGTAATTTTATATTTTTATCCAAAAGATAACACTCCGGGTTGTACAACACAGGCTTGTGATTTTAACTCAAGTTTACCAAATTTTGAAGAGTTAAATGCGATTGTGCTTGGAGTTAGTCCTGATAGTACGGCAAGTCATCAAAAATTTATAGATAAACAATCTTTGAATTTTACACTGCTTAGTGATGTAGAGAAAAAAGTTTTATCAACATATGATGTTTGGAAATTAAAAAAGTTTTGTGGACGCGAGAGTATGGGAGTTGAGCGTTCAACATTTATCATAGACCAAAATGGGAAAATTGCAAAAATATATAGAAATGTAAAAGTTAAAGGACATATTGAAGAGCTAAAAAAAGAGCTTATTAACTTGCAAAAATAGTTTTAATTTTCTATAAAATTTAGAGAAAATAGATGATTTATATTATAGGCTAATTTTTAAAAACGCCTATTCTATTTATCATATAGACCGCACAGATACTTAAAATTGTTCCGACAATTGTCCAAAAACCAATCTCTTCTTTAAGAAAAACTGCTCCAAAAAAGATAGAAGAGAGTGGTGTTATAAACATAAACGAACTAACCTCTACGCTACCAAGTTTTTCTACTCCGATAAAATAGAGGGAAGTTGCAACTGAGGTGCTAATAATCGACATAAAAAGGAGGTTTATCCAAAAGGTGCTGTCTTTTTCTAATAGATTTAAAGAACCTAAATCAGCAAATGGAAAAGCTAAAATCGCAACAAACAGATACATATAAAAAGAGAAAATTAAAGGGTCTATTTTTTTTGAAAATGAGCTAACAACCGTTAGCATTGCCCAAAGCCAAGCACTTATTATGAATAGTATATTGTATGTTGTAAAAATTTTTTCTTTATCAAATTGCCAAATACCTAAAATCAAAATAGCCCCAACAAACCCAATCGCTAAAGCAATGATGTCAATTTTATACATTTTTCTTTTTAGGAAAAGTGCTAATATTATAAAAGTGTTTATTGGGGCTAAAGTGTTTATAAACGCTCCTGCAACTCCAGCAGTTCCAAGTTTTATTCCAAAAAAAGTTGTAACTGTGTAAATAGAGGTCAATAGCCCAGCCGCAAAAGCGATACAAAGTGATTTTTTGTCTATCTTAAAACTCTTTTTTGCAAGTATGACGATGAAAAAAGATGAGACCATACTGATAAAATATCTTACAAAAACAATCTCTTCAGCTCGTATATATTCACTTAAAATTTTCGTATTCGTCGAGCTTATACCCCATGCAAACATTGCAAAAACCATTAAAATATAAAATGTTTTTTTACTCAAATTTTAGCTCTTTTTTTAAGATTGGATAAGTTTACCAAAAAATTCTTTTTATGTGCAAAAATGTTATAATAAAAAAAATACAATATGGAGACAAAAGAGTTGTTAGTTCATATTTGTTGCTCGGTTGATAGCCATTTTTTCTTGCAAAAATTAAAAGAAGAGTTTCCGTGCGAAAGATTAATAGGCTTTTTCTACAACCCAAATATTCACCCATATAGCGAATACAAATTGAGATTGCAAGATGTTAAAAGAAGTTGTAAAAAGCTCAGCATTGACCTAATTGAAGGTGAGTATGATATTTCGCATTGGTTTGATAGAGTAAATGGATTTGAAGAGGAGAGGGAGAAAGGGAAAAGGTGTGATATCTGTTTTGATGTAAGGCTTGAAATTAGTGCTAAAAAAGCGAAAGAACTTGGCGAAAAAAAACTCACAACAACGCTTTTTATGAGTCCAAAAAAATCACATGAGCAGTTAATTTTGGCTTCAAAAAAAATTGAAAAGGAGTATAATTTAAATGTCTTTGCTCCTGATTTTAGAAAAAATGGCGGAACACAAGCCCAATTTGCATTGGCAAAGAAAGATAAACTATATCATCAAAACTATTGCGGGTGTATGTTTGCATTAAACAGGCAAAGAGAGGCACAAAAAAAGATAAATGACGAAATGTTTATGCCTATTGGAAGAGAAATTTTGCCAAACTCCATTGAGGAGAAGATGAAACTTTATAAAAAAATTATAAAATATGAAAAAAGAGAGAAAGAGTTTGAAATCGAAAAAAGAAGATTTTTAAACTATAGACTATTAAGTGCAAAAACTAAATATGAAAATAAAACTATCCCAAGCTATATTTTATTTCATTCAATTTTTAAAAAAGAACATATAAAAATTCTTTTACTTGCGAGCGATAAAGACTTTGCGTATAAAGATGAGGTTGTTTTTTTAAGTCTTAAAGAGTTTAATAAATTGGCAAAGACAAGATATGAGAGTGTAAAAAATTTGATATTCAGCTCAATTTCCATAAAAAAATCCCTGCAGATAAGAGCCAAAATAGATAATGAGAAGTTTTCGCTTACCCCAATTGTTGTACTTGATGAAATTATAGATGGGGGGTATGAAATTTACTCATTAACTAAGAGTTATGAAGATATTAGGGAAGTTTTAGTAAGCATTTGATAAAATGGTAAGATTTTTTATGTAAGGTAAAATAACAGATGTTAAATGTAGTTGATATTCAAAAAATACTCCCTCATAGATTTCCTTTTTTGCTTATTGATAGAGTTGAAAAAGTAGAAAATGGAAAATATATTGAAGCGTATAAAAATGTAACCATTGGGGAGCAGATATTTCAGGGTCACTTTCCAGAGCACCCAATATATCCGGGTGTTATGATAATTGAGGGAATGGCACAAGCTGGTGGAGTTTTGGCTTTTATTAGTATGAATAAAGATGAGCAAAAAGATACTAAAGATAAGGTAGTTTACTTTATGAGTATTGATAGAGCAAAGTTCAGAGTTCCGGTAACTCCCGGTGATAAGCTCGTTTATAAACTTGAAGTTTTAAAACATAAGGGCAATATTTGGGTTTTAGATGCAAAGGCTTATACTGATGATAAATTAGTAGCAGAGGCTGAACTTAAAGCAATGGTGGTAGATAAATAATGAGTAAAATCCACCCAACAGCGATAATCGAAAATGGAGCGGTTATTGGCGAAAATGTAACTATTGGACCAAATGCTTTTGTATCTTCTCAAAGTAGAATTGGTGATAATTCGCAAATTATGCAAGGTGCTCAAATTTTAGGAAGCACGATAATTGGCAAAAATGTGAAAGTTTATTCATATGCTATCGTAGGCGGGGACCCTCAAGATATCTCATTTAAAGTTGGGGAAGAGGTCTCAAAAGTTATAGTTGGTGACAATAGTACAATTCGTGAATTTGTAACAATAAATGGCGGTTCTGCAAAAGGTGATTTTACTACGAGAATTGGGAATAACTGCTTTATGATGAATTTTTGTCATATTGCTCATGATTGTTTACTTTATGATAATATCATTTTGGCAAATGGAGTAACATTAGCAGGACATGTTGAAGTGGGTTCAAACACTGTTATTGGTGGTATGACTCCAGTTCATCAGTTTGTTAAAATTGGTGAGGGGTGTATGATTGCCGGAGCAAGTGCTCTTTCTCAAGATGTTCCACCATTTTGTTTAGCCGAAGGAAATAGAGCATCTGTTAGAGGTCTAAATCTTGTTGGATTAAGAAGGCATGAAGACAAGGAGAACATAATAGCACTACAAGATGCATATAGAAAAATTTTTAAAAATCCAGCTCCAATTAGAGATAGTGCATTAGAGCTTTTAGAATCAACAAATAATGAGAAGGTGCGTGTTTTTTGTCAATTTATTATTGATACAAAACGCGGAATACCTTTTGAAAGAAGTTAATAAATGGCAAAAGAGTGTAGTTTTTGTGGTATAAGTGATGATGAGGATGGTAAAATAAGAATATTGGCTGGACATAATGCTTATATATGTGAGCATTGTATAGGCAGTGCTTATAAAATTTTATTTGGTGATGTTGAAAACGAAAAAATACAAGAGTTTTTAAATAAAGAGCTATTGACCCCAAAAGATTTGAAAAGTGTTTTAGATAAATATGTTATCGGGCAAGAGAGAGCAAAAAAAGTTTTTTCTGTTGGAGTTTATAACCACTACAAGAGGATTTTTAAACAACATAGTGCTGATTTAAAAGATGATACAGAGATTTCAAAATCAAACATTTTACTCATTGGTCCAACTGGAAGTGGAAAAACTTTAATGGCTCAAACATTAGCACGTTATCTTGATGTTCCACTTGCGATTTGTGATGCGACAAGTTTAACAGAGGCTGGTTATGTTGGTGAAGATGTTGAAAATATTTTAACAAGACTTTTACAAGCAACAGATTATGATGTTAAAAAAGCTGAACAAGGCATTGTTTTTATAGATGAAGTAGATAAAATTTCCCGTGCCAGTGAAAATCGCTCAATAACAAGAGATGTTTCAGGCGAAGGCGTGCAACAGGCTTTGCTAAAAATAATTGAAGGTAGCTTTGTAAATGTTCCACCAAAGGGTGGCAGAAAACATCCTGGTCAAGACTTTGTTCAAATTGACACAACAAATATTTTATTCGTTTGTGGCGGGGCTTTTGATGGATTAGAAGATATCATAAAGCAGAGAATTGGTAAAAATGTTTTAGGCTTCAATCAAGATAAACGCGGAAGAAGTGAAAATGCAGATATACTAAGTCTATTAGAGCCAGATGATTTAATTCGTTATGGCTTAATTCCTGAGCTTGTTGGGCGCCTGCATGCAAATGCAATTTTGCAAAACATAACAAAAGAGGATATGATAAGAATTTTATTAGAACCAAAAAATTCTATCGTGAAGCAGTATCAAAAACTTTTTGCTATTGATGATGTGAAACTCGTTTTTGAAAAAGAAGCACTTGATGAGATAGCAACTCTTGCGATAGAGAGAAAAACTGGTGCAAGAGGACTTAGGACGATTATGGAAGAGGTAATGACAGATATAATGTTTGAACTTCCAGAGTTTAAAGGTTATGAGGTTGTTGTGAATGAAGATGTTGTTAAAAATGGTCAAAAACCAATTTTTGTTAAAAAAAATAAAAAAAGTGCGTAAAGGGTGAGTAATGATATTAGATAGACTGGTTGGATTTTTTTCAAGTGATATGGGAATTGACCTTGGAACTGCAAATACATTGGTGTTAGTAAAAGGGAAGGGCATCATCATAAATGAGCCTTCCATTGTTGCAGTTAAAAGAGATAAATATGGTAAGCAAACTATATTGGCAGTTGGGCACGAGGCGAAAAAAATGGTTGGTAAAACACCAGAAGACATTGAGGCAATTCGCCCAATGAGAGAT
>JAIRQK010000162.1 GCA_031256525.1 Campylobacteraceae bacterium | reverse complement strand
TTTTTAAAAAAACCAATTTCCATAGAAAATTTACAAACACAACTACTTCTTATGGCTGCAAAAGAGAGTGAACAACTTATATCTCTATCCAGCAATATAAAAGTTAACCCAACAAAACAAGTCGTGTATAAAAATTCAGAAGTTTTAACACTGTCCTATAGAAATAACAATATTTTCTGGCTCTTATTCAACAACCTAAATAGGACTGTAAGCTATGATGTAATTCAGGACTATATATATGATGATGAGTATGTTAGCAAAAGTGCCATTAGAATGGCTGTATCAAGGGTTGCGAGCATAATTGGTAAAGACTTAATTGAAAATATATCCGGTATTGGATATATGTTGAAGTCAAAAACATAAACAACACAAAGAGAAATTTAACAAACTCAATGTTAAATTTCTCATAACTATCACTACTATAAAAATAAGTTCTTCAAGCAGATAAATAGACAAAGTGTGAAATTAGCACCATTTAAACCTGCTTAACTATGCTTTAGAAAATGGTGATGGGTTGCTAAAGAGATATCTGTGTAAAGAAGGCTTATATAGGTTCTTCTCAATAGCAAGAGAGATGTGGGAATAGACACAGTTCTAAAACTATTAAAAAAATCTAAATATAAAACTAACTGCTAATGTGATAAATACTTTAAATGATAAAAGCCCTGATTTAAGTAAATTAGGGCTTTTTTTATGTTTTTATAATTTTTCTGTGACAGATAGGATAACCTTAGAGACTGCCTCCCTAAGGTTAATTTTAATTACTTGAATGATACTAAAGGGTTAACCTTTAATGCTCTGTAACCGATAGTACCGCTATCAACAAATTTAATTTCAAGCAACGATTTTTTAGTGCCGTATTTAAACTCGTGTAAATAAGGAACTAATTTTGTTTCGCCTCTTGAAAAAGCCTTAACATCTCCAAGACCAGCTGTTGCACTGTAAATCATCATAGAGTCTGTTTCTGGAATATATTCGGTTACAGAAGTAATAGGACTAAACCACTCAAATCCTCTCTCTTTACCAAATTCCCAAACTTGTTTTACAGTCATAGCTTTCTCATCAACCTCATACTCAACAGCACGGCTATATTTTTCACTTACAAGTGCTGGTTGTTCCATTCCTCTTGAGTCGCCGTTATCAAATGAGCTTACGCGAAGTTTTCCCGGTTTTGATTTTTGAGGAATCACATAAGTAGTATGTTGTGTCCATGTCCAGTCAAATCCACCTTCAGGATTTAGATAACCAGGACATTTTGAACCAGAAGGACCGCAATCAATTTTTTTACCTTTTGCGTCAATTGGTGTTAGAACTTTTTTAGCTAACTCGCCAGTCCAACCTTCAGGACTTCCTAAAATCCATTTAACTTTTTTATCTCTGCCAATTTTTATATTAGCACTTTGATGGCGTGAAGAGATAATAATCGAATCATCTGTCGCATCATAATTTACAGAGTTAACATGAGCCCAGTTTCTACCAGTACCAACACCAGCAACATCTCCCCAAGGAGCACTTGCATCTTCTAACTCTTCTTTAGATTTTGTATGACCAGCTTGAGATGCATCAACATTTAAACACACTGCACCTTGATCCATTGCTAACATATTTTGGTCTCTATATGGGTCAAGTATATCCATCAATCTCCACTCATCAAGTATGTTTCCATCTTTGTCAATTTCAATGATAACATCTCTAACGCTTCTTACATTTTTATTATCAACTCTTTTATAATCAGAACTCGCAACACGCAATAGATATGTGCCTTTTGATGTCTCTTCTAAGTGGTGTGAGAAGTCAATATATGATTGTGGTAAATCACGACTAAAGATTTTTCTTCCCATAAAATCATACTTATGATAAGCTTGGCTTGTTCCCCACATCAATGCACCATCTTTTGTTTGGTCAAAGCCCATAAAGTTACCTTTTTTCTTGATATTGTAAGGGTCTCTTATCTTGCTTGTATCAAGATACCATCTAATGTCTCCTTTTGTATCAATAATCCATACATAACTCTCAAAGTCCCACTCTAACGCACCACCAGAAGGATTGTTCCAAACTACTTGTCCAGCATTTGGAAGTACTTGTTGTAAGTGATTCATTAAGTAGAAGTTTCCTTTTAAAGCAGGGTCTGCAGAAACAACAACTTCAGCTTTTGGTAAAGTTCTTTGTTGTTTTACACCAGGACCATATGTATCTACTGGTGGAGCATAAATTGTATAAGTTTCTGTAACTGCTTTAGCTTTGCTTTTGCCTTGAGAACTTATATATTTTTTATAGCTTACTTCAACTTTGTTTTCATAATCAGGGTATAGTCCCCAAACAGGAATACCGCCGTGAAGCAATGCTTTGTTATCAGAAACACTATAAGCTATGTCAAGACCATCAGAACCTTTACCTTTAACAGTAACTTTAACATCGCTTAAAACATATCCGCCATTTTTGATAACAGCTGTAAGTGGTGCGATTTCATATGGATTCATAAATACTGCACCAATTTCACCAACACCTCTGTATGTTACAGGACCACTTCCTCCTCCAGCAGCCATCATGACAGTTGGAGCAACACTTAAAATTATTCCGGTAACTAATGCCGAAAACAACAATTTTCTTGTACGCATTTTCTTCTCCTTGTTTAAATTTTTTAAGGGTTTAATCATAATTTTCAAAATTATGATAACAGCCATCTTTCAAACCATTTTTATCTTTTACTAACTTTAACTTTTATCCAGCAAATGAGCATTACGCTTAAAAGCACAAAACAAACCACATAGGCAAATAGACACGCTTGAGCCATATTTATAAAATGATATTTTGGTATTAAATACCAACCATCATTATAAAAATCTACAAACCATTGTTGCAAAGAACTAAGCTCTACATCACTTGGAACTATTGGATTGTCATATCCGCAATCGCCAGTTGGCTTAAACCAATCAGGAAACCATTTATCTAACGGAAGTCCAAATGGAAACATTGGTTCAGCTGAACACCCTTGAACACCAAATGGATCATCACTATGAACTGCACTATGTATAGCATTTAGTTTTAAGCTATATCCAATTCCTTGAATAATGCCCCAAAATCCAAGCACATAACCAGTAATTTTTAAAACTATCTGCTTTGGATTTATCGCAGCAATTAAGCCTCCAAAAAACATACAAAAGAATGCAAATCTTATATAAACGCACTGCTCACATGGAGCCATATAAACATAATGTTGAAATAAAGAGTGTGCAACAATAATCAAAGTTATGCTAACAAAAGCCATTAGTAACCACAAAAATCTCATATCTTGCCATTTTGCAATGGTATTAACAGGAGAGTTTTTAAATTCTTTCCAAAACTTGACTAACATTTTTGCTCCTTAAATAGTTATTTGTCCGCTAACTCTTTTATCAAGTCCGCCATACCATCAACTGATCTAATTGATTTTGTGTAGATAAGATATTTTCCATTTACAACAAAAGCAGGAACGCCTTGAATTTTTGCAACTTCATAACTTGCTTCCCAATTATTTAAAAGCTCTTTTACTCTCGGGTCGTTTTTTGCTATATCAAAATCACCCTTAGTCATATTTACAGCTTTCAAGCCTGTATTTAAAAAGTCAGCTTCTCCTGCATCCCATCTCTCTTTTTTGTCGTGATAAGATGTGTAATAAGCCATTTTTGCTTTTTTAAGCAAAGACTTCTCATCAAAAAAGTTTGTGATACCATTATCAATATCTTTTACGATTAATGTAGCAAATAGCTCACTTGCTTGTGTGCCATATTTGCCTTTTGTTTTTAGATGATATGGTGTAAACTTAACCACATCTTCTACTTTTTTAGTAACCGCTGGGGTAACTGTTTTGTCGTATTTATAACAAAAAGGGCAATCATAACTGAAAACCTTTATCAAAGTTTTGTCAGCATTTGGTATTGGATTGTCCAACCTAACATAGTCAGTGCCTTCAGTGAAAGCGAAAACGCTCGTACTCAGTAAAAAAATAGCTGTAGCTACTTTCACCACGAATGTAGAGAATCTCATTTTGAACTCCTTGTTTAAATTTTCAACTTAATTTTATAAATTAAGTAGAATAAAAATGTAACAAAAATTCTATTTGTTAAATTGATATTATGATATAATTTACGAAAAAGGCTATATTTAATGAAAAAGACTGCAAGTGAAATAGTTAATGCACTTATCAATAGGTTAACAACAAAGAACTATGTTTTAATATTTTTTTTAACACTGATATTCTCGTGTCTATTTGCGTACTCTATGAATACTATAAAACGAGAGGTTGTTAGATTAACAGAAGGCAATCAAGAGAGAATTATACACGAGACAAAGAGTAAAGTTTTTAACTGGGTAAAGTTTGCGATGAGAAATTTAGAGGGCAGTTCTACTTTTATCTCAAAATCAAACCTTTTTGAGAAAGAGGAGAATATTTTTCTGTATCTTGAAGAGATTAGGCACAAGTTTGATGATTTTGACCTTGTGCAGTTTATGACAAAAGATAAGATGATGTTTGCTAGTAATGGAGAGAAATATCGTGTTTTAGATGAAAATAGATTGCAATGGTATGTCGATATTGAAAAAAATCTTGAAACAAACATAAATGTAGTAAATTTTCACTGCATTTTAAGAGAAAAAACGATGAATATCTGCACCCCTGTAATAAAAAATGGGGAGTTAATAGGTTCACTGTGTGGTGTGGTAAAAGCATCAAATGTTATAGAGAAGATACGCAGATTGTCCCTTCCAGAGAATATATACATTTTCATTATTACAGAGCATGAAGAGATATTTATCAACCGCTCAATGGTTAAAACTGGGCTTAGAGAACAAATACAACAAATAATAAGCAGCGAACAGTATATAAAATCAGAAGATATCTCACAATACGATATTCACGAGCAACTAATAACTATCTCCAAGTTGGGGATATTTGATTGGAATGTTGGTGTAGGTATTCAAAAACATGATGTTACACAAAGTACCGATATTATGTTTTTGCAAGGCATATTTATGCTAATTATCTTTATTGTTTTGGTTATAGTAGCAAGTGTTATACACGAGTTTTTCTATAACAAACTAAACAAAAAATATAAAAGAGTGCAAACTCTTATTGATATGTGGATCAAAGATAGTAGTGATGGTCTTATGATAATAGAACGCAATAACGAGGTAACTTTGTGCAACACTAAAGCAACCCAATATATGGACAATATCAATAATTTTAGCGAAAAAGCACACAACAAAATGGAACAGATATTAAAAAGAAAACAAGATACAACAGGTATTATAAAAACTGCTAAAAACTTCTTTCGAATAAATACATACCCTCTGTATCTAAACCAAAATTTTGAGGGCATTGTTGTTTTTATCAGAGATATAACTGAAGATATCGAATTAAAACGAGCGAAAAAAGAGCATGAGTATATTTTAAGACACCAAGAGAAAATGATTGAGATTGGGGAGCTTATAGTCGGTATCAACCATCAGCTTAAACAGCCGATAAACGGTCTTAGTATATTGATGAGCAATATTATGCAACAACACGAAAACAACTCTTTAAATGACGAAACATTTACAACAAATATGAGGCTCTGTCAAAAAAATTTAGTAGTAATGAACAACATCATAGATCTATACAGAAACTACTATAAAAACAGCTTAGATGTTGTTGATTTTAATGTAAAAGAGTGTATCAATAATGTTATAGATATATTGGACACGAAGATAAAACGAAACAACATTTTACTAACTTTAGAGATTGATAACGACCTAAAGGCAACCTCAATAGACAATGTTATCGAGCAAATAATTTTAGTTTTGGTACAAAATGCAATAGATGAAAACATTCATTCAAAAAACAAAAATATGACTATAAAAGCAGTAGAAGAGAGCGGCAAAATAATAGTTAAAATTATCGATTATGGAAAAGGTTTAGATGATAAAATTGCAAACAAATTATTTAAAAACCCTATAAAAACAACGAAAAAAAGCGGAACTGGCTTTGGACTCTATTTTGCAAACAGACTTGCGTGTAAAAAAGTAAATGGTATAGTAAAAGTAGAAAACTATAAAAATCCAACGATATTTGTATTTGAGTTTGAAAAAATTCTAAGCAAAAAGGCTGAGTAGAATGAGACTACTTTTTTCAAAAATAGCTCTATCCCTATCTTTGGTTTTAACTCTTTGTGCTTGTAGTGATAACCAAACTAATAACAATAATGCTACAAATAGTAACAACCAAACTGGAAATAGTACTGGTAAC
>JAIRQK010000135.1 GCA_031256525.1 Campylobacteraceae bacterium | reverse complement strand
ACACTACAATTAGTTTCAGCATCAGCTGTTCTAATTGTAGTCTTTTCTACTATCCTTTATAACTACATAAAAATTTCAATATTTGATGATGTAAATAACACTTTAATTAGGGAAGCTGTTTCTATTTT
Organism: Campylobacteraceae bacterium; assembly: GCA_031256525.1. Lineage (GTDB taxonomy): Bacteria > Campylobacterota > Campylobacteria > Campylobacterales > Campylobacteraceae > JAIRQK01. The sequence continues at coordinate 3,673 of JAIRQK010000135.1, read as the reverse complement.
GGAACAGAAGCCTTTTTTGCAACACGCCATAGGCGATACAAAAGTGGAGCTTGTTGAAAATCTAAATATTAATAAATCCTATATGTTTATCTATTTTGAAGATGATAGAAGATATTTTTCATCTCTATATTATCCATATGACCTAAAATCTTCTGTCTATTTAAAATTGACAAAAGATATCACAAATACAGAACATCTATTGAATAAAATTCTCGCTAATATTTTTATTGTAAATATATCTGCTATATTTTTGATAATTTTCTATGCTCTTTTGCTCTCTAGCACATTGTTGCTTCCTATAAAGTTATTAAACCACAAATTGGCAAATATGGACGAGAATTTTTTAGAAGAGATAGATACAAACTCTTTGCCTATTGAATTTTTACCGCTTGGAAAAAGCATAAATAGGCTAATTAACAGAATTCAAACTTTCATAAAATATCAAAAAGAGCTTTTTATTGGAATTGCTCACGAACTTAAAACTCCACTTGCTGTTATGAAAACAAAAAATGAAGTAACGCTGATAAAACAGAGGGAAGTTCAAAAATATATTGAGGTTTTAAAAAATAACAACACAGCAATTAATGAAATGAATAAAATGATAAGTGCTATTTTGGAGATAGGAAGGCAAGAAGGTGCACAATTTGAGAAGTTAGAAGAGATGGATATAATAAAATTTTTAAAAGAAAAGGTTGAGAATTTTAGAATTTTAGCTCATCAAGAAAATATAAAGATAGAGACCCATCTCTCACCAAAAAAATATACTTTAAAGACTCAACCAACGCTTTTGACTCATATATTGCAAAATTTTATTCAAAATGCAATTAAATTTACACAAGAAAATAGCACTTTACAAGTAAAAAGTTTCGAAATAAAAAATGGTTTAACGATAGAGGTTATAGATGAGGGTAGCGGTGTAGATGAAAATCAAGACTTTTTTGCACCATTTGTGAGGCACGGAAATAAAGGTGGAGTTGGTCTTGGTCTTTTTTTGGCTAAAGGAGCAGCAGACGCCATAGGGGCAACTATATCTTTAAAAAATAGAACTGACAACAAAAAAGGCTCAGTTGCAACTCTGATTTTGACAAATTCAAGAAAGATAAATATTAAGTAATTATGATTTCATAACTTCTGTGACTGCTACACCCAAATCAACATTTTCTACAGCATTAACATACTCGCTTGTAAGGTCATCGTAAATTATTAACATTTTGAATCAAATCATAGCCATTAACCAAAAGCCATAGATACTCCCTCAAAATGTGCATTGAGATTTACTAGATGCCCACCTTTTTTAGCACTATCGTAAAGTTTGTCATTTTCAAACTGTTTTAGGTGTTCACATAAATCATCTAAATAAGAACCATATTTCCAATCTGTATGATAACTTGATAGTGCCATTTTTATTCCTTATCGTAAATATTCTAAATGTTTTTTGATGTTGTTGTCTATTCTATCTATAATGCAAATTGTATCAATTTTATTTTCATTGTTAAATTTTATTAAATCAATTCTATCTCCATTATTTGGCATGGAGTATAAAGAAAATATCCCTCCAAACATAATATAAATTTTTTGTGCTCCAAATACGGCTATGTAGTAAGTATTGTTTAATTTAAATGGATATTGGTCTGGTGCACACATGTCACCAAAACCGCTATCAATTTCATCTTTGTGTAGTCGTTGTTTCCAATACATATCCCTATAGCTTTCAGAATTATCTCCTTTAGAGGTATAGTGCATATCAAACAACTCATAACCACGAGATTGACCTTCTCTTTTAAACACAGCTTCTTCAATTCCATCATTATTTATATCAAAATAGCTTATGTATGTGTTATAAACCCCATACCGTTTATAATTTATATCTTTCCAATCCACCCAATTAAATTCATTAATTCTTGTTAATTTGATATCCCCATTTTTTTCTAAATCATTTTTTAGAATATCTATAAAGGTGTTACACGTGGAATTATCTTTTGCATATATTAAATGAAAGCCATCTGGTCTTAAATAAAAAAGTCTGCTGGCATAAACATCTGATACAGGTTGCCAGTATGATATGTAACTTGTACCCCGTAACTCCATCGGCGTAGTGTTTGAAATTGATTCAATAGCCATTCTATCCCTATACCTCAACCACTTTCTCTGTTCATCTATAAGTTGTTGTTTTTGAGTTTCATTTGAGATAGAGAGCATATATTTATATGCTTTTGCCATTTCATTATCAAGTTTTGATAGTTCTTCATCTGAACAAATTAACTTTTCGGTTTCACTTAACTTTTTTTGATTTATACAATCAAAACATGTAGAGAATGTTTTGTTTTCGCAGAGTGATAGTGTTATTGTTAAACCTAAGAGTATTGATATTTTAAGCAGTGTTTTCATCTATTTATCCTTTAAGTAATATGTGATATTCAATAATTCAAAGCTATATTTTTCTATAGTGCCATTATCAATCAGGTATACTGTTGCATTGAAATTAAAATCCTCTATATAGATATAATTTTTATTGTTGAACGAAAAAAAACTAACTTTTGTAAAACATTTTTTAATATATAAATTATATTTTTCAAAAATATAAGACAATACTTCTTTATTAGTATCTGTTATTTTGTAGGTGGCATAATCACAAAATCCACCTGATATATCATCGATATATTCCAAATTTTCTATCTTCCCATCATTATCGATATCCATCGTAAAACCATCTTCAATTCTTGAAAATTTATGATGTTCTTCCGATACATACTTTTCTAACGCACTATCTTCACAATCTTTACATTTTAATTGCATTTGGTATTGATAATTGCAAATTGGCTTGAAATCATCATTGTTTAGTTTGTATATTTCAGGATTTCCAAAAATGTATGGAACAAAATCTACAAAAACATACTCTTTGTTATTGTACTGTTTGACTTCTATCATTGTTCTTGTGTCTATTAAAGCTTTGTTATTAATTGTCTCTAAAAAATATCTTCTGTATCCATTTTGGTATATAGTAAATGAACCTATTTTTGTAGCATTTTGTCCATAAGGAAAACCATCAAAACGGAAAGATTGCATTACCGTAGCATTTGAAAATATATCTTCACATCTGTTGCTGTTTGCAAACAAGTTTGAAATAGTAAAAATCATAAATATTAAAATTAATTTTTTCATCTTTAGTTCTTTACCTCACACGAACAAATTTTCCAAAAACTAAAAATAAATTAAAGCACATTTTGACATAAAAGTTACTTTATATTTATTTATGAAATAGCTATTCATAGTAAATTACTATAGTTTAAATTTCATTAAAGTTTTTTTAGTGTATAAAGCAATAAAATTTTTTGCTAAGGTAAAATATGTCTTTAATGATAACTGATGAGTGTATAGCTTGTGATGCTTGTAGAGATGAATGCCCAAATGGAGCTATTGAAGAGTCTGATCCTATATACATAATTGACCCTGATAAATGCACAGAGTGTATTGGATATTACGATGAGCCTTCGTGTATTTCTGTTTGCCCGGTTGACTGTATTGTTCCAGATCCAGACAATATAGAGAGTCTTGAAGAGTTAAAATTTAAATTTGACCAGCTACAAAACGAACAATAATGGCAAAAAGAACCGCAATCATTGATATTGGTTCAAATTCTGCTAGAATGGCTATTTATGAGAAGGTTGGTAGA
>JAIRQK010000115.1 GCA_031256525.1 Campylobacteraceae bacterium | reverse complement strand
CTCTTCCAACGATTGCTCACGAGCTTGATGTCGATACAAATAGGATAATACTTGTAGTTGCGTTTTATATGATAACGATATCAACTTTTCTTATATTTTTTGGTAAACTTGGCGATATTTTTGGAAAAATAAAGATTTTTAGAATTGGAACATTGTTTTTCGTTCTTGGTTCGATTCTCTCCGGTTTTGCCTCCTCTTTAGAGCAACTTATCATATTTAGATTTTTTCAAGCCATTGGTGCAAGTATGACAATGGCAACAAATTTTGGAATAATAGCTGAAATTTTCTCTACAGAAGATAGAGCAAAGGCTTTAGGTTTTATCGGCTCAGCCGTTTCGCTTGGAAGTATCACAGGACCAAGCGTTGGTGGACTTATAGTTGAACATCTATCTTGGTCATATATCTTTTGGTTAAATGCACCATTTGGGATAATAACAATGTTTTTAGGAGCTAAATATCTTCCAAAAGATATAACAAAAGTCAAAACAGATATCGATTTTATCGGTTTTGCTACCTATGCTATTTTTATAATATCATTTTTTGCAATGCTATTTTTATGGCAAGAGATAGACTTTAAAAACAAGATAATATTAACTCTATTTGTCATCTCACTTATTGCCCTTACTGTTTTTATCAAAGTAGAATTAACAAGAAAAATGCCACTTCTAAAGATATCAATTTTTAAGAATAGGTCGATAACTATCGGTCTTATGTGTGCATTTTTCACATTTTTTTCAAACTCTGCTTTTTTTATATTAATGCCATTTTATCTACAAAATGCAAGGGGTCTTAGTCCTAGTAGTGCTGGTTTTTTTATGATGATATTTCCTTTGGTTATGGTCGTTACCTCTCCTTTAGCCGGTATGTTTGTAAATAAAATTGGTGCGTACAAAATGGCAAGTTTGGGGCTTTTGGTGTTATCATTTACGCACGGCTCTATGATACTATCTGATATTGATACAAGCTTGATATTCTTTGGTCTTATTTTTGCTGCACTTGGCTTTGGAAATGCTATATTTCAACCACCAAATAATACAATTATTATGAGTGCTGCAGATAAAAAAGAGCTTGGCGTTGTTGGAAGCCTAAATGCACTTGCGAGAAACATAGGGATTTCAACTGGAATTGCTATCTCAACAACAATGCTTTTTACTGCGATGAGCTACAAATATGGCTCACACATTACAACATATATAAAAGGTCGTGATGATCTGTTTATGTTTGGAATGCATATTGTTTTTATTTTCACTTTTTTAACTCTAATAGGCAACTTTATCTTGTCAATAAATCGCCCAAAGTAGCTCTCTTTATTCCCTTATACTCCCTCACACAAAGTTCTATATAGACGCTCAATATCTGCATTATCTAAATGAAAACTATTTTTTGTTTTAAAAAATTTTTCTATGCTCTCCATTTTATAACCACTATCATAAATGCAATCAATATGTGCTGGTAAATACGCTCTTGCAAGTGCAACTCTGTCTTCGATTTTTCTATCACACAAAAAACAGTTGGCTGTATTATGAAGTCTTCCCTCGTGGATTAAAATTTCCAAATATGACTCAACTGCAACTCTCTTTGCATTCTGTTTTTGCCACTTTTCTGAAGCCTTTTTTAATAGTTCAAAGTAAAATTTATCAATATGTTCAACATCTTTTAAATGAGGATAAAAAAGTTTGATAAACTCCTGCCAAATGTAAAATTTCTCACTTACAAAATTCCAAGATTGAGCCAAATGTAAAACATTTTTAAGCTGTGATATCGTGGTTTTTAAGTTTTGTTGCACCTCAAAGTCGATTAAATACCCAATATTTATGGTCGAATGACGCGAACCATAAAATCTATATAAAGTTTGAAGTCTCTCTTCGCATAAGACAGTAACTATCAAATCTTCATCACGAGCTTTGTTGATATTAATTATAAACCCTTGCAAAAATTTGCCTTTTAACTAAAATAGTTAATTGTATCAAAGCATATATTTGATAATATTAAAATCTTTTTACAAAGGCGTAAATATGGAATTTATACAAGCTGTTAAAGATGCAAACTTGGAGATATATAAGTTAATCAACTCAACATCTCACGAAAAATTGTGCGAAAATACTAAAGTTGGAATTGGTGGAGATTTGGGCATTGTGATTGATTGTGAGGCTGAAAAAATTTTCGCCAAGCATCTACTTAAATTTGGCAAAATTTACTCTGAAGAGTCTGGATATATTGGCGATAATGAAAATACAATAATACTCGACCCTATTGATGGAAGTGAAAATTTCAAATCAAATATCCCATATTTTGGTACTTCTGTAGCATTAAAACAAAATGAAAAAATAACAGACGCGATTACAACAAATCTTGTAAATGGTGATATGTTTATAAAAACAGATGATACATTTATCAAGGCTTCTATTTTCAATAATGAAAAAAAATATCTGCAAATAAGCAAACTTAACACTATTGGAATATTTGAAAAAGCCTATAACTCACATTTGCATTCAAAGTTAAAAGAACTAAACTTAAAATATCGTTCACCCGGAGCATTGGCTCTCTCTTTGGCGATTTGCTATGAGGTAAGTTTTGTCTTGTTTGAAGGGAAGATAAGGGAGTTTGATATAGCAGCTGGGTGGAAAATGGGCGAGGAGTTATTTAGATTTAAAAATGATAAATATCTGCTTGTAAGCAAAGATAAGATTATTTTTGATAAAATTTACCAACTCATTAAAAAAGGTTAATTATAATGCTTTTCTCTGACTTATTTAAAAGAAGAAAACAACCACAACCACAGAAAAACGAGTCTCCGTCTCACTGGATAAAATGCGATAGTTGTGGTGCTTTGATGTATTATAAAGAGGTTGAAAATCAATACAATGTCTGTCCAAAATGTGGTTACCATATGAGGATAAGTGCTCAAAAAAGAGTAGAACTACTATCTGATAAAGACTCTTTTGTCTCTTATGATGAAAATCTTACCCCTGTTGACCCGTTAAAATTTGTTGATAAAAAATCATACAGAAAAAGAATTGAAGAGGCAAAAGAGGCAACAAAAAGAAACTCTGCTGTAATCTCTGGAGAGTGCAAAATAGATGATATTGGTGTTCAGCTTGTTGTGTTTGATTTTAAATTTATGGGCGGAAGTTTAGGTTCTGTTGAAGGAGAAATGATAGTTAGAGCAGTAAATCGTGCAGTAGAGAAAAGACAAGGACTTGTTATAGTAAGTGCAAGTGGAGGAGCTAGAATGCAAGAGAGTACATTTTCTCTTATGCAAATGGCAAAAACTTCAGCAGCTCTTACAAAATTATCTGAAAAAAGATTGCCTTTTATCTCAGTTTTGACCGACCCAACAATGGGCGGAGTTAGTGCATCTTTTGCGTGGCTTGGGGATATTATCATGGCTGAGCCAGAAGCGTTGATAGGTTTTGCTGGACAAAGAGTTATCAAGCAAACTATCGGGGCAGACTTACCAGAAGGGTTTCAGCGTTCAGAATTTCTATTAAAACACGGACTTATTGATATGATAGTAAAAAGACATGATATGAAAAAGACTATTTCGTACTTGCTTCAATGTTTTTTGGAACACAAAAAGTCTGATTTAGCCAATGTACACCATTTTGCATAGAGTGTAGCTTTTAATTCTTAATGAAAAAAAAGAACTTGGAACTTTATGCGCTATTAGATGTTGCCACACTAAAAAAACATAGTAAAAATATCGAATGGTTTGTTTCAAATGCGAAAAAACTTAACGCCACCATAATTCAATATAGAAACAAAACTAATGATAAAAATATAATGATAGATGATTTAAAATTATTAAAATCTCTTTGTGATATCGATATTATCGTAAATGATAATCTCTCCTTGGTGGAATATTGTGATGGAATTCATTTGGGGCAAGAGGATATTTTAAAGTATGGTGAAGATATCAACATAGCCTCTTTGCATGTAAGAGAGAAAATTGGCAAAAAGATATTTGGACTAACAGTTCACAATGAAGAAGAGATTTTAATCGCAAATAACCTCTGTATTGATTATGTTGGTCTTGGTGCTTATAGAGCAACAAACACAAAAGATGTTTCAAACATTTTAGGCGAAAAAGCTGATATTTTAGCCAATTTATCAAAAAAAGATGTTGCGATAATTGGTGGCGTAAAACTTACTGATAGTTTTAAAAATGCAAAATATATAGTCGTTGGTTCAAATCTCTATGAAAATTAGTATATATTCAATTGAGAAAAGCGTCTCCAAAGAGATAAAAACTGTTTCAGATGAATTTTTAAAAATGTCTTCTAAATTTGCAAAAATTGAAGATTTTTCGATATTTAACAACCAAATAGCAACTGCTCAAACCATAAGCGCAAATGAAGCAAAAAGTTCGTACACAAAGGCTTATGAGCCATATTTCAGAGATTTTACGATTGCACTTGATGTTGGTGGTGAAGTTGTTGATAGCTATGAATTTAGCAATATACTTAAAGATAGAAGTAGCGTAAAGTTTTTTATTGGTGGTGCTTATGGTTTTGAAGATTGTTTTTTAAAAAAATGCAACAAAGTTATTAGTCTAAGTTCTCTTACATTTGCACATAAAATCGCTAAATTAGTTCTTTTAGAGCAAATTTATAGAGCTTTATGTATACAAAACAACCACCCCTATCATAAAAATTAGCTTGATTTTGAGAGTGAAAAAGAGAGATATTAAGAGATTTAAAACTAAATATTGTATATTATACGCGAAAGAATTTTAAAAAAGCCAACAACGAAATAAGGAGTTTTTTTATGGGTATCAAACAATATATATTCTTGGGAATAATGTTTATATTTTTGGTCGGAATTGGCGTCTATGCACTTGATGGTGCAACTTATACATTGACAATGTTTTCAAAAGATTTGACATTTCCAGTTGCCTTTTGGTTTATGGTTCCTGTAATAGTTCTATTTTTGGCAACAATTTTTCACCTACTCTACTACAGCATAAAGAGATATTTTGAGAAAAAAGTTATAAAAAAAGATTATGAGACATTTTTGCAAAATATAAAAGATTGTATTATCAACGAAGAACATACGCACGAGTATAGAACTGAATATTTTAAAAATCTATCAGAAATTATCAAAAAACTAACCTACAACAAACAATCAGATGGTGAGAAAATTGAACCAAAATTTTTAAATGATACATTTGAATTGCTACAAAAAATTTATAGTGGCGAATATACCGATATCAAAAAATTGAAACTAAGAAATGACAATCCATTAACTTTGCAAAATAGACAAAATATCTTAAATTGCGACAACAAAACATTTCTTGACACATTTAAACATTGTAAATCGACCGATGATGAGTTTTGCCAAAAAGCATACGAAAAATTTACTGAGATTGCAACTTTTTCTGAAGTTAAAAAACAAAATTTTCAACTATCAAGCAAAACTGCTATAAAAATTTTTAAAAGATATGCAAACGAAGAGAGCTACACTCTTTCAAATGAAGATATCAAATATATTTTAGAAAAAATAGAGTTTACATCTGATGAATATTTAGAAATAGCCAAGATATTAAAGCAAAAAGTTGACCCAAGTTCACTTTTATCCATTTTCGAAAGCATTCAAGCAAACAATCACCTTGCAGCAAATGCGTATTTATATATCTTGTTTGAGTTTCAAATGATAAATGAGGCAAGAGAGTTTTTGGAAAATAGCGAAGAAAATGAGTATGAAAAATTTAAAATTTTACTCTTTTTAAGAGATAGTGGAAAAAACACAAACACTGATTTAATTATTTAATGAACGAAAAATTAGACTTTAGCCAAGGTTTAGTCGCCTTGGCACCTCTTGCTGGATATACCGACCTTCCATTTAGAAAGATAGCCAAAAAATTCGGCGTAGATATCACTTTTTCTGAGATGATAAGTGCAAACGCTTTAGCTTACAACTCCTCAAAAACTCTACATATGATACAAAAAGCAGAAAACGAAACGCCCTATTTTGTGCAAATTGCAGGAAGTGATATACCAAATATCATAAAAGCAGTTGAAAAGTTAAACGCAATTGAAGGAATTGATGGAATTGATGTAAACTGTGGATGTCCTGTTCCAAAAGTTATCTCACAAAATGCCGGTTCTTCCCTTTTAAAAGACCTGCCTCTTATGCAAAAAATCATAGAGAGTGTCAAAAAGCATTCAAACAAAAAACAGACTTCTGTGAAAGTTCGTATCGGATTTGTGGAAAAAATTCCTGTGCAAATCGCACAAGCAGCCGAAAATGCTGGGGCTGATTTTATAAGTGTGCATGGACGAACAAGAAGCGGCGGATACACTGCAGATGTTGATTATGGTGCAATAAAAGAGGCAAAAAAAGCTATAAAAATTCCTATGTTTGCAAATGGCGACATTACAAACTATGAAAAGGCTCTGTATGTGCGTGAATTTACCAAATGTGAGGGTGTTATGATAGGTAGAGGTGCTATAGGCAATCCTTGGATTTTCTACCAACTAAAGCATAATTTGCCTTTGGTCGAAAAGAGTATGATAAAAGGGATTGTTTTGGAACATTTTGAGGAGATGTTAAGGTTTTATGGGTCGCCTCATGGGGTTTCGATATTTAGAAAACATCTTCACGCATATTCAAAAGGATTTGATAATGCGACTACTTTTAGAAACAAAATAAACAAAATTGAAGACAAAAACGAAGCAATTAAACTAATAGGCGAGTTCTTTGAGTAAATTTGCAGAACTGCATTTGTGGAACGGCATTTGAAATGAAACCTCTACACTCAAAACTTTCATTTTGAATGCTGTTCTACAGATTGTCTTATGATAACGAGAATGTGATAAACATCTTAAACGATAAGCCAAAAGAGATTATCAACTAACTTTTCGTTATAATTTCAAAAAAGGAATTAAAAAAATGAAAAAATATAAATATGTTTACACTTATGTAAGTCACGAAATTAAAAAAAAATGTGTTGAGATAAAATATATAGATGCTAAAACTAAAGAGGAAAAAACAGTAGAGTTGAAACTTAGAGGGTTTGTTTATACAGTGACATACGAATTTCTCACATTTGCTAAAAAGATAATAGATAAGCCACAGACAATGCAAAGTTTTATAAAAAACAATATACATAAAACTTCTATCAAAAACAAGGTAAATATACTAAGTTTTGGTATGGATGTTATCTATAAAATATTGGAAGATATAGAGACTAAATATAAAGGCTTTTTTAAACCAAAAACCTACTATTTTGTTGATGAAGATAACAACGAAATAGATATAGACCAATTAGAAGC
>JAIRQK010000099.1 GCA_031256525.1 Campylobacteraceae bacterium | reverse complement strand
ACCTGGAAGAACAACACAAGAGGTGCTATTTTTCAGAAGCATATGTTTTCTAACACTAAATGAGTTCAATGTATCCTTTATCGTAGCAAAATTATTAGATAATTGCTCAAATGGCAAATACAGATTAAAACCGATAGAATGTGCATCACCTACTTTGTAAGCACCTCTATTTGCCGCTTCCATAATTCCGCCACTACCACCTGTTATGATATGAAAACCATTTTGTGCTAACTTTTTTGACACTTCAACAGCTTGTTTATAATAAATATTGTTCTCATCAAATCTCGCACTTCCAAAAACTGCGACAGTCGCTCCAATATCTTCTAACAATTTGCAAGAATTATTGTAGTCTTCAACATACTCATTTATATACTCGCTATCAGTTAATGAGACGCTTTTATCAAATTCACTATTTTTCAAATTTTTCCTTTTAGTGTTAAGAGTGGCAGAATGACCGACTCTCTTTCGTTCCATTTTGGGTGTGGAATAATAACTCTATCTTGTTTAATTTTCATAGAGTCAAAAAAAATAATATCCAAATCTAAACTCCTTGGTGCGTTTTTAAAACTTCTCTCTCTTTTAAAAATCTTCTCTGTATGTTGTAAAAAATTCAAAAGCGTACTTGGATTTAAAGAGGTTTGGATAACCATAATAGCATTTAAAAAATCATCTTGTTCCAAAAAGCCAAATGGGGGATTTTTTAAAATAGGAGAGGTCTCCTTCACATGCAATAAAGCGTTATTCAAAAAATATCTAAAAACTCTATCAAATCTTTTTTTAACATCTCCAACATTACCACCAATTCCAATAACAGCTATGTGCTTATATGGTTTTTTGCTCGTTTTGAAAAATGGAAAAAATCTGCTCTTTTGCCAATTTAGACTTTCTACATTCATCACAAAACTTCCACACTATCTTTAGTTACCAAAACCATATCTTCAACTCTTACGCCAAATTCGTTTGGAAGATAAATGCCCGGCTCAATCGTAAAAATCATTCCCTCTTTTAAAATAGCTTCTGAATTTTGCGAAACGATAGGCAATTCGTGAATATCAAGCCCAACTCCATGACCAGTTGAGTGGATAAAAAACTCACCATAACCAGCCTCTTTTATCACCTCTCTTGCTACTTTATCAACTTCACTCGCTTTTATACCCGGTTTTACAATTTTGATAGCCTCTTTATTTGCCAATAAAACAGTATCATATATTTTTTGCCTTTTTTTGCATGAAAAATATTGCTCTTTTGAAAATGACATATTGCTATTAACTTCGCAAACTCTCGTTCTATCTGAACAATATCTACTATATGTTATTCCAGCATCAACCAATAACAAATCCCCATTTTTCAAACTCTTTTTTGTCGGAGTTGCGTGGGGTTTTGCAGAGTTCTCATTTATTGCGACTATGGGCGAAAAGCTAAGTCTAAGTTTTCCTCTATCTTTAAAAATAAGCTCAGCATGAAAAAAAAGTTCCTCTTCGCTAAGTCCAATTCCATCTTTTTTTACAAATTCACAAAACCTATCAAATGCCAATCTACCTTCATTTGCTGCTTTTTTTAATATATCTATCTCATCTTTTCTTTTTATCTCTCTTTTTATTTGTGAGAAATTTGGACTTGATATAAAGTTTACACGCAGCTCTTTTTTTAAACACTCAAACTTTTCAACACTCCACTCTTTTGGGTCAAAAGTAATATTTTTTGGGTTAAATTTTTTTATAAGCTCTATCAGTTTTTGGGTTAAATTTTTTTCGCCATTTACAACCTCAGCATTTTTCACAAACTCTTTAGCTTCAGTTGTGTATCTTGAGTCAGTTATAAAAAAAGCATCTTTTTTATTGAAGCGAACAAATATAGCATTATCGCAAGAAAAATTGCACTCGTAAAAGAGTGCATTTTCATTTTGTAAAATATAAGTATTCAAATATTTTTTTATTATTTATTTACTTGCTCTTTTTTTGCTTTTTCTATTGCCTGAATTTCTGTAATTATTTGCATTAAAGAGATAAGTGCCAAATGATATCCATAAGGACCAAAACCAGCTATGAAACCAGAACAAGCTGCAGCGGTCATACTTTTTTGACGAAACTCTTCTCTTTGATAAATGTTGCTAATATGTACTTCAACAACAGGAATTCTAACTGCACTTATCGCATCTCTAATAGCGATAGAAGTGTGTGAATATGCCGCAGGATTTATTATAACTCCGTCTGCTTCACCTAAACACTCTTGAATTTTATCTACTATCTCACCTTCAAAATTTGTTTGAAAAAATTCAATCTCTACACCATTTTGTTTTGCAAAGCCTTGCATTTGAGTATGAAGATCTTCCAATTTCATTCCCCCATAAATTCCACGTTCCCTATGACCTAACATATTCATATTTGGACCTTGAATAACCACTACTTTCATAAAAACTATCCTTGTTTAAATTTTAAAGCACTAATTGTACCACAATTATTAGCATAATTTTAATTTATGTCACTATAATTTACAAAAAATTAAAATTTTGAGTTTAGTGATGAATATTTTATGTGCTGATTTTGTTCTTACATGCAATGACAACTTTGATATTTTTTATAATGGTGCGATTTGTTTTGAAAAAGAGATTGTTGATGTTGGAAATAAAGATGATATTTTAAAAAAATATAAAAATGCAAAAATTACCGAATTGCCGAAAAATTCGGTTTTGATGCCCGGTCTTGTAAATGCACATACTCATTTAGAATTTTCAAGCAATATAGCAACTTTAACCTATGGCTCTTTTATACCTTGGTTAAACTCAGTCATACAAAATCGTGAAATTTTAAGAGAAAAATATAGCGAAAGTAAAACTGAAAAACTTTTGGATGATATGTTAAAAAGCGGGGTAACGACTTTAGGAAACATAAGTAGTTTTGGTATTGATTTACTCGTTTGTAAAAAATCAAAGCAAAAAATTGTCTATTTTGCAGAGGCAATCGGCTCAGTTGCTTTGGCACTTGATGCTCTTTATTCTGATTTTAAAGCAAGAGTTTATGAGGCGTTAGATTTAAAAGATGAAAAATTTATCCCTGCACTATCAGTACACTCACCATATTCAACTCACCCTATCATAACAAAAAAAGTAGTAGAGTTAGCTAAAAATAAAAACTTGATAATAAGCACTCATTTTATGGAGTCATATGCTGAGAGGTGTTGGATTGATAATGCAAATGGTGAGTTTAAAGATAAGTTTTTTAATAATTTTAATCCAGACATAAAACCTATGTACGAAAGTGGACTGGAATTTTTAAAATTTTTTGATGGGGTTAAAACACTTTTTACACACTCTGTTTTTGCAAATGAGAGTGAATTGGAATTTATAAAAAGTATTAATGCTTCCATAACTCACTGTCCAACTTCAAATAGACTTTTGGTAAATGATAAGCTAAATTTACAAAATATAAAAGAGAAAAATATTTTGCTCTCCCTTGGAACAGATGGTCTTAGCTCAAATACAAGTTTAAACCTTTGGGTTGAAATGAGAAACGCTATTTATCTACATACAAATGACGAAATAGACAGCTTGGCAAAAACTCTAATACTCTCATCTACAAATTTTGGAGCAAAAGCGTTGGGTTTAAAAATCGGACAGTTGGATAAAAATTATCAAAGTGATATAATTTCATTTTGTTTAGAAGAGATACCAAAAAATATCTCAAACCTTTGTTTGCAAATCATACTGCAGACAAAAAGTGTTGATTTAATTTACATAAATGGAGAGAAAGTAATATGAAAAAGATATGGGACAGATTTGTTAATATTTTAACTTTTATAGGTAAACATTTTAAGGCACTTATATTTTTGTTGATTCTGTTTTTGTTGTTTGCACCAAGCTCTACGCCTACGCAAACTCCTAATTTAATGAGAATTGACCTAACAGGCGTTATAACCGACTCTTCAAAAATTTTAAAAGAGATAAAAACAGCAAAAACAAGTGAAAATATAAAGGGTATTCTGTTTTATGTTGATTCTCCGGGTGGAAGTGTTGCACCATCAGTTGAGATATATATGGCTATAAATGATCTGAAAAAGAGTAAAAAAGTGGTTGCTTACGCTGCTGGAACAATGGCAAGCGGAAGTTACTACGCAGCCTCACCATCAGATACAATAGTGGCAAATCCGGGTTCAATGATAGGCTCAATTGGCGTAATCGCCTCTATTCCAAATATTGAAGAACTTACTAAAAAAATAGGCATTAGTGAGCAAGTTATAAGTGCTGGTGAGTATAAACAAGCCGGAACTGTTATGAGAAAAATGAATGAAAAAGAGAGAGCTGCTTTGCAGGAAAATGTTGATGACATATATGAGCTTTTCGTAAATGATGTTGCAAATGCAAGAGGTCTTGATATAGCAAAAAAAGATGAATTTGCAAATGCAAGAGTTTTTATAGCAAGCAAGGCAAAAGATGTTGGACTTGTTGATAAAATTGGTTCAATAAATGATGCAAATGAGCTACTTGTTGAAATGGCTGGAGTTAAAGAGGCTATTTGGAAAGAGCCTGATTTTATGGATAAGTTAGAGAAAAAATTTGGTCAAGTTATCAGTTCGCAACTATTAACTCTTTTCTATGGTGTAAAATATTTTTAATAAAATTTTGTAATCCTTTTGAAGCATATTGAATGTAATATCTGTGATTGAAAAATTACACAAAAAGGTATTTTATGTTTAGCGTTGAAGAGATTATGCGAAAAAAGATAGATGAACAAAGAGAGTTATCGTGGTTTGAAAAGATAATGGTTTTTGTTTTGCGAATTTTGTTGCATGAAAAAAAATTTATTGAGTTTAATAACAAATATTCGCATTTGCGTGGACTAAACAGCATTGAGCAGATACTTGAAAATCTGAAAATTCGTTGCGAAACTGATACTGCGGAGTTGGAAAATATACCTACTCAAGGAGCAGTTGTTTTAGTTGCCAACCACCCTACTGGTATGTTAGATGGGTTAGCACTTATCAAAACAGTAGCAGCAGTTCGTCCTGATGTAAAAATCGTTGCGAATGAGATACTCTCTTATGCAAAACCATTAAAAAATATCTTCATAACGATAAACAATATGGGCGATTATGCTAGTCGCCAACAAATTAAAAATGTACAAGCACATTTACAACAACAGGGTGCACTTATCATTTTTCCAGCAGGTGAAGTTTCGCGTTTTGGATTAAAGGGTGTAAAAGATGGAAAATGGAGTAGCGGTTTTATCCGTTTAGCTGCTGCTGTTCGTGCTCCTATAGTGCCTATCCATATCAAAGGGAGAAATAGCATATTTTTCTATCTATTATCCTTGATTTATAAACCTTTATCAACCTATTTGCTTGTTAATGAAATGTTTGCTCGTAAAGGTCAGCAACTAAAAATACGCATTGGCAAATGTATCCCATATGCAACTTGGTATGATGGGAAAATATCGGCAAAAAAACAAGCTAAACAGTTTAAACGACACACTTACAAGATTGGCAAAGGAAAAAGTATCATTCAAGGTGAAGCGCCTATTGCATTGCCATTTATGAACAAAGCTGTACTAAAAGTAGCTATAGAGGCTTGTGAAACACTTGGAAGTACGCCTGATGGTAAACTAATCAAACTCTATCGCCACAATGAAGCAGATAGTGTTACGCCAATTTTGCACGAACTTGGTAGGTTGCGTGAAATATCTTTTCGAGCAGTAGGAGAAGGTAGCGGAAGGCGACTTGATTTGGACACTTATGATGATTACTACTATCATATAATTCTTTGGGATACACAAAAACTTGAAATTATTGGTGCATATCGCTTTATCCCAACTGCCGAAGAGTTTAAACGAGATGGTGGAAAAAGGCTATATAGCTATACACTTTTTAACTATCATCAAGAGATGGATTATGTATTAAAGCAAGGTATTGAGCTTGGACGCAGTTTTATACAACCCGCATATTGGGGCAAGCGAGGACTTGACTATCTATGGCAAGGTATAGGGGCATATCTTGCACACAATCCGCAATATCGCTACTTGTTTGGTCCTGTATCTATATCTGCTGTTATGCCTATTGTTGCTCGTGATTTACTAATCTCTTTTTATCGCCTCTACTTTTCACCTAAACAGATGATAGCCGTTTCAAAACAACCCTATCCAGCCTCTTTGCCACAAGTGTTGGCAAATTTTAGTGGCAATGACTATCAAGAGGATTTTAAACTTCTAAAAAATATGCTTACCAATATGAATTGCAGTATCCCTACTCTTTATAAACAATATCCAGAACTTTGCGAACAAGGCGGAGTGCAGTTTATAGATTTTGGATTTGATCCTGATTTTAACAACTGTATTGATGGCTTGATGTTGCTTGATATTTCAAAACTTAAAGCCTCTCGCTATGAACGTTATATCGCCCCATATTTAGAACAAGAAGAACAAAAACAAGCGGTGTAAATTTAAACATTAAAAAAGGCGGTGTGAAAAAACACCGCCAAAAATTTGATTTAAAAAGTTTTAAATGTTAATTAGTCGCTCCAACTAACTCTATTTCCACCCATTGAAATAGTTTGCTCTTTAAGACCAAAATCATTCCACAATATACGGCAAGCAGCACCATTTGAGTTACCTTTGCTAATTTTTATAGCAGGAGGTGATTTTTCTTGCAATGGTTGCCATTGTCCATTTTCTTTTATATTTTTAGAAGTTGCTTTTACTTCGCCTGAATCATTTACTTCATATATTTGCATAGTAACACACTCTTTACCACCATCTTTATACACAAAACCATATCCTGAATCATCAATAGCACTCCAACGACTTGTATCGATACTCATAGCTTCGCTAATCCTTGCATCTTTTTGTCCTGTGTACCATGCAGGAACAACTAAAGTTGCAGCAGTAACATCGTTTTTAATCGACATAGCAATAGCTTCGTTTCTTGTCATTCCTTCATATGGACCCTCTTTTGTCTTGCTTTCGCAACCTGAAAAAATAGCTAATGCTATAAACACTGTTAATGAACCAAAAATGAACTTTTTCATTTTTCCTCCTAAAAAAATTTTAAATAATATAGAAAAAAAAACATATATATATATGTATAACTTGAATACATATACAGTAAAAGTGTTGGGAAATGGACGGTTTAGTGTATTATTTTAAAAAAAAGGTGAAAATAGTGATATAAATTTTTAAAAATCACCATAAAATACTGTTTCTGCTCCTGCTAACAGTGTCTCTTGGGTTCTGTTTTTCTTTCTTTGGGCTGCTTGTTGATTTTTAATGATTTTATCTTCAAGCTCTTTTCCTGTAATATTTACAATGATAAGGTCGCACTCTGATGATGCTATCTCAATAGATGCTTTGGTACACTCTTCTGTGCAATTATCTTCAATTTTGCTGTCTTTAAACGCATTTTCGACTATTTTGTTGATCTCTTGTGGCTTTTTTTCTTCTTTACTATTACAACCCGTAAAAGTAGTAGCTGACACTATAAGAGCCAACAGTAGTTTCAAAATGAGTGATTTCCCCCCTCTTCTACTTGCCTCCATTTTTCTCTCCCTCGAAAGAATTTTGTGTAGTATATCACAAATAAGTCATAAATATATCACTTGCATAGTATGCAAAAATTGGAAACTGTGTCATAAAGTAACTAATTTTTTATGTTTTCTATCTTTAAGGCTTTTGATGTAACTTTTACCATTGGAGTTTGAAGTTCGAACTCTTCGTTCTCTTTGAGTTTTTCAAGGGCTACTTTTTTGCCATCTTTTACAATTTGAGCAAATCCCTCCCTGCTCTCTTTTGTCGGCTCTTTTAAGGTGTAGGCACTGTGTAAGTTTGCAAAAATATTCTCTTTTTTGTTTAATGCTTGTTCCATTTTTATATGTAGAGTGTTTTTTGTTTTTTCCAACTCATTTAGTTTAATCTCCAAAATCTGCTCAAATTTTGTATGAAAACTATTTATAAAACTTGTAAGTTTTGTCTTTTTAAGCTCTAATTTTATCTCATACGAATTTTGTCTATATAGCTCAAATAAATTTCTTAGTTGTTCATACTTTTTTGAGACTATTTTTTTAAAAGTTTCGTTAAAGTTTTCAATCCTAAAATCGATCACTTGCTTAAACTCATTTTGGTCTGGCAATGCTATCTCCATAGCAGCAGAAGGTGTTGGTGCTCTAACATCAGCCACAAAATCGCTTATCACAAAATCAATCTCATGACCGACTGCTGAAATAATCGGTGTTTTTGCATTAAAAATAGCATCTGCTACTATCTCCTCATTAAAAGCCCACAAATCTTCAATACTTCCGCCACCGCGACCAACTATCATAATATCACTATTTAAACTATCAGCTTTTTTTATCGCTTCAGCAATTTCAAATTTGGCGTTTTCGCCCTGAACGATTGAGTTTATAAAAGTTATTTTTGCTAATGACCACCTTTTATTTGCAACATTTAACATATCTTGTAATGCTGCTCCGGTTTTTGAAGTTACGATAGTTATGTGTGAAGGAATTTTTGGCAAATCTCTTTTTTTGTCAAAATAGCCTTTTTTAAAAAGCCTCTCTTTTAGCTGCTCGTATGCAAGAGCCAATGCACCTGCACCACTTGGATTTGCTGCTACAACATTTATTTGATAAGTTCCCCTTGGGGCGTAAACATTTATACTACCATCTATTATCAAACTCGTGCCATCTTCAATTTTGAATTTTAATTTTGACAAATTTCCCTTGAACATAACGCAAGATATAGTAGAATCCGCATCTTTCAAGGTAAAATATAGATGTCCTGAAGTGTGATAAGTTGGGCGAGACACTTCGCCTTCCACCTTTATATGTAAAAATGTACTCTCTAAAAGTGCACCGATTTGTCTATTTAATTCGGATACACTTTGTGGTTTTAGCATTTTTTAGCAATTATCAATGTGCAGATATTCATTGAGAAGCTCTTTGCATATTCGGTTTCAAATCCTGCGATATTTAACTCTTTTTGAAGCATTGAAGATGTTAAAAAACCCTCGATAGAGTCTGGTAAATATCTGTATGCTTTATAATTTTTTGATATAAGTCCGCCGATAAATGGCAAAACTTTGTTAAGATAAAATCTTTTTAGAGATGAGATAATGCCTTTTTTGTCATCTTTTGTAAACTCTAAAATAACAACATATCCGCCTTTTTTAATAACTCTTGCAAATTCGAAAAAAGCCTTTTGTCTCTCCACTACATTTCTTATCCCATAACTAATGCTTAGTATATCAACGCTTTCGTTTTCAAGCGGGATATCTGTTGCATTTGAAATTACAAAGTTAAAATCTGGAAATTTTTTCTTTGCAACTTCAACCATACCAAAAGATGGGTCAATTCCTAAAATTTTCTCTATTTTTATCTCTTTTTTTGTCGCCTCTTTTTGCCAATAGTTCATCATATCACCAGTTCCACAAGCAATATCTGCTATTAATTTTATCTCTTGTTTGTTGTAGTTGTTGTAAGTTATACTACAGGCTTTTTTTCGCCAAGATATATCTATACCCATACTCAAAATTCTATTTGCCCTATCATAAGTAGGTGCTATCTCATTAAACATATCTATAATTTTTTCTTGTTTGTCGTTAGTTTGCAAAAAAAATTCCTAAATCATAAAGTAGAATAAAAAAATCACAAAGATTAATCACACAAAGCTATATTTAAATCTGCATAAATTATTTATTTTACAGCAAATGAAGAGATATATTTCAATACTTCTTCGTACTCTTTTTTGCTTAGTGCTGCTGTCTGTTTTCCCATAACAGCTGTTACGCCCTTAGAGTTTAAAATCTCTTTTGAAGTATAAGATGAGAGTTTTTCTGTCATCTCGCTTTTTGTCATCTCTGCAAGTTTGCGACTTATTCCATAAGCAGGAGAAGTCCCATCAACTCCATGACAACCTGCACATCTTTTTTTAAAAATCGTTTCGCCATCTAAGGCTACATCAGCAAATGAAAAACTTGGCAATAATAGTAATAAAATCAAAGAAAATACTCTTCTAAATGCTCTTTTATTTTTCATAAAACTTCCTCAAAATCTAAAAAAATAAACTTCTCTATATAAAAAAAAAAAAATATACTTAAAAAAATATTTTTGCACTATTTTTGCACTATTTTGTACCAAGAAATATATTCATCATCAATTTTGTTTATATGTAAGAGTTTTAAATTCAAATCTGTTCTTATATGCAAACTTCCAATAGTCGAAAAAGATGAGTTATGAAAAATCAAAAGCCAATTTACTCTATCTTTTAGAAGATTTAGAAAATTGCTACCACCTTCAATCATAATATTTTTATATTTTTTAGGAAAATTAATATCATTAGAAATGGCAACTTCACGATTTTTAACATTAAACAAAGGTATAGCTCTATCAAAATCTTTTTTGTTTGAAAATATCAATATGTCAGGTGCTTTGCCTTGTACCAATCTTGCATCAAGTGTTGGTTTATCAACTATCACACTTTTTCCGCCAATCACTAAAAGTTCACTTTTATCTCGTAAATTGTGCATAAAAGTTCGAGATTTTAAAGATGTTATTTCACCATTATCATAACTG
>JAIRQK010000059.1 GCA_031256525.1 Campylobacteraceae bacterium | reverse complement strand
CACGGGGTTTGTTATCTTTTGCCCTTTGTTCCGGAGTTTTTAACTGCATTAATGGGAACAGTTTTTCAAATAGGCACTCCTTTACTTATGGCATTTTATTACAAAAGAAGAGATAATATTTTTGGTTTTTATGCTGGTCTATTTTTTGTTGGATTTGCGACTATTTATACCGCATGGTATATTTCAACTGCAAATGAGGGATTATTTTTACCAGCTTCAAAATCATTTTTAGGTATTGATGGTAAGCACGATTTTAATTACATTTTGGATACTTTGGGAGTTTTGAGATTTAACTCTTTTATATCTTGGATTGTGAAAATTATCGCACATTTTTTAATGATTTATGCCTGTTTTAAAATGTTTTTATATTCACTTGAAGATAAAAAGTAATTATAAATATTTTTTTGGGTAAAATCTTGTCTATTTTGTAGATTTTAGAGAAAAATAGTTATGGAAGAGATTTTAAAGACATTAAACAGTTCACAACTAAGCGCAGTTAAAGAGGTAGAAAATCCTGTATTGATATTAGCTGGAGCTGGAAGTGGAAAAACGAGGACAATAACCGCAAGACTTGCCTATTTAATTGGCGAGATTGGAATTGACCCGGCAAATACCCTAACTCTTACATTCACAAATAAAGCTGCAACTCAGATGAGAGAGAGAGCATTATCAATTTTAAAAGAAGCCGATATAAACATCGTATATCCGCCACTTCTTTGTACATTTCACAAATTTGGACTGCTATTTTTAAAGTTTCATATAGATAAACTTGGACGCAAAAATAATTTTGTAGTAATTGATAGTGATGATAAAAAAAGAATTATCAAAAGTTTTGAAGTTGAGCTTCCAGCCTCATTTGTTGCAAATGAAATTTCAAAATATAAAAACTCTTTTATAACCCCAGCTATGGCAGCTGAACAGATAACGCAATTTCAATATAAAATAGTCGCCTCAATTTATGAGAGATATCAGGAGTATTTGGTATCAAATAATCTTGTGGATTTTGATGACCTGCTAACTCTTACTTATCAGATACTTTGTGAAAATGGCGAACTTTGTAGCCAAATAAGTGATAGATATCAGTATATTATGGTTGATGAGTATCAAGATACGAATGAGCTTCAATATAGACTTTTAAAAAAACTCTGCACAAACCACTCAAATTTGTGTGTTGTTGGTGATGATGACCAGAGTATTTATGGGTGGCGTGGTGCAAATATTAAAAATATTTTGGAATTTGCAACTGTTTTCGAAAATACAAAAATTATAAAATTAGAAGATAATTACCGCTCTACAGAAGAGATATTAAGGGCTGCTAATGATTTGATAGAACATAATCGTTCTCGTCTTGGCAAAGTGCTAAAAAGCACACAAGGAAGTGGTGAAAACATACTCTTTTTAGAATCCTCCGATGAAAATCAAGAAGCCTCGATTATCGCTTCAAAAGTTAAAAAACTTATCGATAAAGGTATAAGTCCTAAAAATATTGCAATTTTGTACCGTGTTAATGCACTTTCGCGTTCACTTGAAGAGGGACTAAACAAAATGAGAGTTCCTTATAAAATGGTCGGTGGAGTAAAGTTTTATGAAAGAGCGGAGATAAAAGATATCATATGTTATTTTAGACTTATCACAAATCCGCACGATGATTACTCTTTTAGAAGAGTGATAAACAGACCAAAAAGAGGAATAGGAAAAGTTACAATTGACAAACTTGAAAGACTTGCCAATGATAAAAAGCTCTCAATTTATAATTTTATCATTGAAAACAAAGACGATGTTTTGGAAAATTCAAACAAAAAATCTTCCAGTGCTTTTGTCGAATTTGTGGAAAATTTGCAAACTATGCAGGAGTTAGCTCAAAATTCTACTTATGATTTGATAGATGAAATGGAGAATATTTTTAAAGTTAGAGAGTACTATAGTGAGCTTCCAGATGGAGTTGATAGGGCTTTAAATATAGATGAATTTTACGGACTTTTTAGAGATTATATAGTGCAAAATCCAGACACAACAATTGATATGTTTTTAAATGAGATTTCCTTGCAAAGCGAGCAAGACCAAATTGATGGAGATAGTATCAGCATTATGAGCGTTCACGCAAGTAAAGGATTGGAGTTTGATCATCTTTTTGTTATAGGGCTTGAAGAGGGCTTTTTTCCGCTTTTGGGTGAGGGAAATGATATAGAAGAGGAGAGACGTCTTGGATATGTTGCGATTACAAGAGCAAAAAAAGAATTAACTTTAAGTTGTTCAAAGAGCAGGTTTTATAAGGGCAAAAGAGCAGATTTGTTTAAAAGTAGATTTTTAAATGAAGCTGGAATTTGTAAAGGAACTTTAAAAATTGATAAAAGTAGCGAATACAAAAAAGGCGATTTAGTAAAGCATAAAATTTTTGGTATGGGACGCGTAACTGCAGTTATGAAATCAAAAGGCGATTTGAAATTATCAATTAATTTTGGTGGAAATCAAAGAGACATAATGAGCTCTTTCGTGGAAAAAATTTGAATAAAAATCGTCTTTTTGTTGTAAATAAACCAGCAGATATTGGCTGCAATCTCTTTCTTTCTAAAATTAAAAAAAAATACAATGTAAAAAAAGCAGGATTTTCCGGAACACTTGATCCATTAGCAAGTGGAGTTATAATAATCGCTAATAGACAAAATACGAAACTATTTAGATTTTTAAAAAAGAGTCCAAAAAAATATAGAGCAACTTTACATTTTGGAGTAAATAGTAAAAGTTTAGATACAGAAAATATCCAAAGCATCGAAAATGTAGATGAGGTTGATTTGTCAAAGATAGAGAAAATTTCAAAAGAGTTAATCACTACGATAACATACTCTCCTCCAAAGTTTAGTGCAAAAAAGATTGATGGACAAAGAGCCTATGACCTTGCAAGAAAAGATGTGGAGTTTGAAACAAAAAAGATTGAAACAACCATTTATGAATTTAAAATTTTGGAGTATAAACACCCACATTTGACATTTGAAATAAGCGTAAGTGAGGGCGGATATATAAGAAGTATAGCTGCGATTTTGGCTGAAAAACTTGGAACTTTTGGAAGTCTTAGCTCTTTGGAGAGGCTAAGTGAGGGCGATTTTAATTGTGCTATGTATCAAAATGAGGAGAGTTTAAATCCTATAAATTTTTTAAATTTAGAGGAGAATTTTTACTTGAAAGATTATGAAGATATCTCTCTTGGAAGAGTTTTAAAAAAAGAGGATTTTAAATCGCAGGATGATGGAGAGTATTTTTTGGTAAAAGAGGGTTTTTTATCAATTATCAAAATTTGCAATGATGAAGTTTTTTACGAACTAAATAGGGTAGAATTGTGTTAACATTCAAATCACCAGCAAAATTAAATATTTTTTTAAAAGTTGTAGGAAAAAGAGATAATTATCATCTTATAAATTCACGCTTTATTAGGTATGACAAACTTTTTGATGAGATAATTTTTGAAAAAAAAGATAAGCAAAAAAGTGGCTTTGAAATGGTTGGAAATTTTGACTGCAAGTTAGAAAATAACACCATTTTTAAAGCATATAAATATTTGTGTGAATATGCAAAAGATAGAAAAATTGAGAGTTTTTTTAGCGACTATCTTTTAAAAGTAAATAAAAATATCCCAACAGGAGCTGGTCTTGGTGGAGGTAGCTCAAACGCAGCAACTTTTCTTTTGGCAGTTGATGAGCTGCTAAATTTGAAACTCAAACAAAAAGATTTTTACGCAATAGGCGAAAAAATTGGAGCTGATGTCAATTTTTTTATCTCAAAATACAAAAGTGCAAATGTGAGCGGTATTGGAGAAAAAATCGAAGAATTTAGCGATGATGAGGTGGAATTTAAGCTAAATTTTGTTGATATTCACGCTAATACATCAAAAGTTTATAGTGCATTTAGGGAGCATTTTTTTGACAAAATAGATATTAAATTGGCAAATGATATGATGAAAAAAACTACAAATGAGCTTTTAAAGAGCTTTGATGCAAAAACGCTTAATGACCTTTTAAACCCTTTATTGGTATGTTATCCGCAAATAAAAAAATATATGAAGGAAGAGATGTATTTAAGCGGAAGCGGAAGTACATTTTTTGAGGCTGTGAAGAATGGGTGAAGTTGTAGAAAGAAACAAAAAAGCGTTTTATGATTTTGAAATTTTGGAAAAGTTTGAAGCGGGGATTGAGTTAAAGGGAAGCGAAGTAAAAGCCATAAGACTTGGACGCGTGAACTTGAAAGACTCCTATGTTCGCATAATCAAGAATGAAGCGTTTTTGCTTGGAGCACATGTATCATATCTCGATAGCACAAATCCCTATTTTAAACCAAACGAGAGAAGAGATAGAAAACTTTTACTTCATAGAAAGCAGATTGATAAACTTTTTGGAAAAGTTATGCAAGATGGTCTTTCTATTGTAGTTTTAAGCCTCTATTTTAACAATCAAAACAGACTAAAAGCAGAAGTTGCACTTGCTAAAGGTAAAACTCTGCATGATAAAAGAGAGACCATAAAAAGAAAAGAGGCGGACAGAGAAGCCCGTGCCGCCATCAAGAAGTTTATATAGGGTAAATAAATCCTCTATTCAAATATCTTGTTATTCAAACGCTCTGTATCGTTATCATCCATAGCCTCTTTAGAGATATACCCACTACCTTGCCTATGTTCAAAACCATTCTTTTTCATAAACTTTCTTACATCACTATATGCTTGAGATATATTATCACCATAAAAGTCTTTGAGCTTTTTTGTATTTAAATCAAAATTAATAGCTCTTAACTGTTTTTTTATCTTCTTCCACTATAAAAGCTCCGCTTGTCTTTCGGGCTCATATTTCAATATAGACTTAATCATATCACCACTATAATAGTATTTACCTGTGCTTTTATCAAGAGAGTAGCCTACCCATTTTTTGATATGCCTTAATTTAAACCACTCTTGGTCATCTGCTAAAGCATTAGCAGCTCCACCTACTTTTGCCCATTCACCACAATACATTCCTTCTTCATCTTTATAGCAACCACGTTCAGCAAATATCTCATCAACTATTCTTTGATACTCTACAACATCATATCCATCAGCAATAATAGCTTCTTCATTTAGTATTATTAAATCTTTGTTTTCAGGTTTTTTCATTGTATTGCTGTTTTCACATTTTGTGTGAAGTTATATTCTATTTTTTTCTAAATAATCTCTCTATGCTTTTTCAAATTTATTTTTTATATCCTCATCACTATATTCAAAATCTTTATTTTCCTGCATTTTTTTCCCTCTTTTCCTTGCCATTTTCTACTTTTCAACACTAACCAAACTATTTTTCTAAATATTTCCCTATCTTCTCATACCTCTACTCTTATTTTTATTCTCTTTATCTTGTTTGATACTGTTTTGTTGCTCTTTACAAGCAGCTAATCTTTGTGATATTAAACTTGTAGTTTGTGTTTTAGTATTGTTTTGTGAGATATTGTTTGTTGTTGTATCTTGCTCTTTGCTCTGTTCCTTATCTAATGGAGAACAACACGCTTTAAACATCTCCTTAAATTGTCTTTTATTTCCAAACATTGCAAATGAGGAGGCAAGAGCCATATCATTATCACTTACATTTTCAAAACTTAAATTATAACCTGCCTCTTTTGAGAGCTGTGTCATAAAAAGTCTTTGTGTTCTGCCATTACCTTCTATGAATGGGTGCAAAGTATTAAGTTTTATAAAAAACTCAGCACCTCTATTTGTAAACTCATCAAAATTTAAATCTTTCAAATAGTTATCTTTTTTTAAATCATTAAATATTGTTTTTGCACTCTCTTTTAAAGTTTTTCCATCTTGAAATGTGCAAAGTTCTCCATCAGGAGCAACTTTTCCAAAACTAATATTTTTAAAACCCAAATCAACTCTATCTTGTCCAGCTATTGAATATACTCTTTTGAACAACTCTTTATGAATTTTTTTTAGATGTTCATAATCAAAATTGCCTTTAATGCCAAAGGCTTCTATCTCCTTATAAACTATCAGTGAGAATTTTCTCTCTTCTTTAAAGAGCTTGTTTAATGCTTCATCATCTTTGCCTGTTATACCCAATAGGTTATTTGCCAAAAGTTTATCGGTATACATTGACCCCATATTAACTATGACACTTTTTTATTTAATTGTTCTTGTTTAAGTCTTTCAAGCATTTGCTCACTTATCTCTTCAACTGTTGCTTGACCTGTTGCAATTTTTATGCAATTTTCAATATCTTCCCTATCTGCAAACATACTTTCAATAGCAAAACTACATACAGTTTCTTTTATGTTTCGGTATTGTTCTTGAGTTAGTTGGTTTTTATATTCCTCTAAAATAGCCAAGCTCTCTTCCCTATTTTTTGGTTGATAAATTTCCATCTTCTTATCTCCTTTACACAGAATTTATATTTATATATAAGTATATTATATCTAAAATAATGTTAAAGTGTGTTTTATCTTTGTCGATAGGTGTGCACATAAATGATAATTAAAATTGTGTAAAATAGTCCCACTCTTATATCTTCATAAAACAATGAATATTATTTTTTATATTTTTGTTACTATTGAAAATGAAAATAAGATATACTAACGAATAAAAAATAGTTAAGGAATTATAGATATATGAAAAAAATTTTGCTATCCGTTTTGACACTTTTTGTCTTTTTTGGTTGTTCAAATGAAGGTGATGTTATAGAAAAACCAACAATTTTAAATGTTGGGGAGAAGGTAGAGCTTGTTTCAACACAAGGCAAGAAAATTACATTCAAGAGAGTTGAAAACGGAATTGTAATTGATAACGATGAGGATAAAATCATAATATTTGATATTTTTGGAACATTTTGTGAGCCTTGCAAAAGGGAAGCCCCGGCACTTATGAAGATGCAGCTTGACCATAATGATAGGCTTATTCTTGTTGGACTTAGCTATTTTGAAAATGTAAGCAGTGAATATATCATTGAAAAGTTTCAAAAACCATATAACGCTTACTATTTTATAGCTGCAAACTCGTCAAACAACAAGGCTTTGGTTGATACAATTTTGCACGATATTGATTATGAGAGAATGATATCTTTGCCTTTTAAAGTAGTGCTAAACAGAGGAAAATATGAGACTGTAACAGATAAATGGGAAGGAAGTTCTGGTACAAAATTTTATATTGGTGATGTTGGTACTGAGCTTATAATGGCTGATATCGAAAAAATTATCAATAAAGAGTGAGAGTTAGTTTGGCTATAAAAATAGACATAGTAGAAAAAGTTAACACTAATGTGAAATTGCCAAAAAATTATAAAGTTTTGCTTTTAAATGATGACTTTACGAGTATGGATTTTGTTGTTGAAGTGTTGACAACTATCTTTTCGCACGATGCAAAAAGTGCAGTAGAGATAATGCTCAAAGTCCACCATGAAGGTCGCGGAATATGCGGTGTTTATACATTTGAGATAGCAGAGATGAAAGTAGCACAAGTTCATTCGTTAGCATATGCGAATAACTTCCCATTAAAAGCAGTTTTTGAAGAGGAATAGTATGATATTAAGTCAAGAGTTAAACAATGTTTTTAGTAATGCGATAACTTACATAAAGCAAAATCGTCATGAGTTTTTTACGATTGAGCATCTTTTTTATGCACTACTGGATAATAGTGAAATTTTGCATATCTTAGGACAATTAAATGTAACAAGCGATGATATTGCTCAATTTAAAGTTGAGCTTGAAGAGCATTTTAGAACAAATATGAAAATTATACCCGAAGAGATAAATTATGAACCAACTGAAACTTTAGCATTAAGTAGAGTTTTGGAAGGTATGTTTTTGCATATACAAAAAGCAGACAAAAACGAAGCAAATGTGTCTGATATGCTTATTTCATTGTTTAACGAAAGACATTCGTTAAGCGTTTATCTATTGGCAAGAAAAGGGATAGATAGAGATGCGGTTATAGAGGTTATCACTTCAATTGATTTTGAAGAAGAGAGTGAAGAGTTGCTTAATGAATTTTGTACAAATCTAATTTCACAAGCAAAAAATGGACTGATTGACCCGTTAATTGGTCGTGAAAATGAGCTTAATCGCCTTATTCAAATACTTTGCAGAAGAAAGAAAAACAATCCTTTGCTGCTTGGAGAGAGTGGTGTCGGAAAAACTGCTATAGTCGAAGGACTCGCACTTAAGATAGCAAATAGGGAAGTTCCGAAAATTTTAGAAAATGCGACTATATATTCGCTTGAAATTGGCTCACTTTTAGCTGGAACAAAATATCGTGGAGATTTTGAAAAAAGATTGAAAAATATAGTAAGTGAGCTTGAAAATGTAGATGGGGCGATTTTGTTTATTGATGAGATACATACCATTGTGGGTGCTGGTTCAACAAGTGGAAGTTCGGTCGATTTGTCAAATCTTTTAAAACCATCACTTGCTTCTGGAAAATTAAGATGTATCGGTGCAACTACATATCAAGAGTATAGAAATAATTTCAATAAAGACAAAGCACTATCTCGTCGTTTTGCAACGATAGATATAAATGAACCAAACATTGAAAACACTTATGAAATATTGGTCGGACTAAAAGATAAATACGAAAAATATCATAATGTAAAGATTGATAATGAAGTGCTAAAAACAACAAGTGAACTTGCAAAAAAATATATAAATGATAGATTTTTGCCTGATTCTGCTATCGATTTGCTTGATGAAACTTGTGCCTCTTTTCACCTAATGGATAAAAAAAGAAAAATTGTAAAAATTGAAGATATAAAAGAGACTCTCTCGAAAATAACAAACACACCTAACTTAAAAGTTGCAAACGATGATAAAAAGTTACTCAAAAATCTTGCATCAAAAATAAAAGAGAAAGTTTTTGGACAAAATGAGGCGATTGATATTGTAACAGAGTCAATTAAACGCTCACGAGCAGGGCTTGGAAATGAACTTTCGCCGATAGGTGTATTTTTATTTGTTGGTCCAACAGGGGTTGGAAAAACAGAAGTGGCAAAACAACTTGCAAATGAACTTGGCGTCTATTTTGAAAGATACGATATGAGCGAATATATGGA
>JAIRQK010000042.1 GCA_031256525.1 Campylobacteraceae bacterium | reverse complement strand
TTTTGCTTTTACGCTTTTTGCGATTTGACTTGCTGCAAGGTCAGCATTGATATTGTATCCTGGGTGTTTTTCATCATCGCCACTTGCAATAGGAGCGACCACTGGGATAAACCCGTCATTTACTAATTGCAACAACATTTCGCTATTAACTTCAGTTATCTCCCCAACAAGACCATATTTGCCATTGTCTATTGGTTTTGCTTTCATAAAATTCGCATCTTTACCGCTAAGTCCGATAGCTTTTGCACCACTGAAATTTAAAAGTGTGGTAATCTCTTTATTGACATTTCCGCTTAAAACCATCTCTACTACTTCCATAGCTTTTTCATCGGTAACGCGAAGTCCGTCCACAAAATGGCTCTCAATCTGAAGTTTATCAAGTACGCTATTTATATTTTTTCCGCCACCATGAACGATAATAATTCTAATACCGATAAGATGCAAAAGTACGATATCTTTAGCAAATTTCTCTTTTAATTCTGGATTTATCTGTGCGGCACCACCGTATTTTATGACAATAGTCTGTTTTGAAAACTTTTTAATATAAGGAAGTGCGTCAAGAAGGATAGTTGCCTTTTTGATTTTTTCTTGCAAAGTTTTGCCTTTTTGTTAAAATAGAACAATTTTACATAAAAAGAGTTGAGAAAGTCTTTACATGCAAAGATTATTCAGTGTTAATAGTTGGAACATATCCAACATCTTCTATCAACTCTTGCCCTTGTTTGTTAAGAAACCACTCTATCAATTTTTTACCATTTTCTGAAGTGTTTTTTGTGCTAACTATGTATGTAGTTATCGTAAAAGGATAAGTGCCATTTTTAATATTTTCTATGGTTGGAGTGATACCATTTATATTTAAAAGTTTTATCCCATTTTCATTTAGCATTGATGTTGTGTAAAATCTAAAAGAGTAACCAATCGCCTCATCAATATTCCTATAGTCTGCAACTTTCCTTACAATACCTAACATTCCATCTATATACTCTTCTTCTAATGGCTTTTTTATTTTTACATCTTTCATTATATGGTTTAGCATAATAGTTTGACTACCAGAGTTTACAGGTCTTTGAAATGCTAAAATTTTGCTATTTTTACCGCCAAGTTTATTCCAATTTGTTACTTTGCCACTATAGATATTTTGTATATCTTTAATATTTAAGTTGTTGACTGTGTTGTTGCTATTGACAAAAAACACAAACGCTTCTTTTGCTATAGGAGTAAAAATAAGCTCAACACCATTCTCTTTTGCTCTTTGCAACTGCTCATCTGAAGGCTCTGCTACAAAAATAATATCAACATTTCCATCTATTAAATTGTCATAAGCATTTGGAGTTCTTGTTGATGAAATATATTCGTGTACATTACCTTTATTGATATTTTTATACAGAGCTTCAACTGCAGAAGCGTAAACTGGATAGAGTGCAGTTGCTCCATCAATAGTAGGATGTCTGTCTTTAAAGGTTATAGTAGGTTTTGCTCTTAATTTTGTTAGTTTGGTGCTATTTGTAAATGGTTTATAATTATATGCACCCAATATTTCTGTTGAAGCTTCTTTTTCTGATAGTTCTTTTGAAATTATATATTGTGAATTTAGATGGTGTTGAAACAGACACAGAGATATTAATAAAAAAGTTATGATAGTGCATATAAACATAATTTTTCTATTTTTTATCATATTTTCCTGTTTCCTTACAGCTAAATAAAAACCAAAAATAAAAGCAATATATATAAAAATTACAGGAAAAAATAAATACGATATGTTTCCATTTGGTGGTCCAAGTAAAGCAACAGCAGCAAAAAATACATAGTTTAAACTTAAAATGATTATGGCATAAAAAGCACTTTGCCCTATATCACTTACTGCATTATAGAAAGTTATATAGTAAAGTATCAACAGCGGAATTAAAAGCAAAAAAGCTGGAAAGTTAAGAAAAAAAGAGCTACTTTTCATACCTCTTCTTTTTCCAGTATTGTATCCAAAGAGTAAAACTAAAAATAAAAAAACTACGATGTGAAGCACAGAAATTATCATAGATATATTTTCTGGTGTTAATTTTGTTGATGTCAATAATTGTTGTAGTACTACAGCTAAACTCATAACAAAAAACAATATCGCATGAGCAATAATTGGCAAATAGACAAATGTTATAATAAACATATTTGTAAATAGCATTTTAAATACATTTATAATTTTTTCCATGTCAAACTCCCATTTAGTTTAATTTAATTTTATGGTACAAATCCATAAATTGGAACATATCCAACATCTTCTATCAACTCTTGCCCTTGTTTGCTAAGAAACCACTCTATCAATTTTTTACCATTTTCTGAAGTGTTTTTTGTGCTAACTACGTATGTAGTTATCGTAAAAGGATAAGTGCCATTTTTAATATTTTCTATAGTTGGAGCAATACCATTTATATTTAAAAGTTTTATCCCATTTTCATCTAACATTGATGTTGTATAAAATCTAAAAGAGTAACCAATCGCCTCATCAATATTCCTATAGTCTGCAACTTCCCTTACAATACCTGACATTCCATGCACATACTCTTCTT
>JAIRQK010000143.1 GCA_031256525.1 Campylobacteraceae bacterium | reverse complement strand
CAAGTATTTCGTTAGCAAAATTAACAATAACAAAAATTGGAATAGCAAAAATTGTAGCAAAAATCCCGAACAAAATAGCAACAAATAAACCTGTATATTTAAAATAGTTCATCAATAATCCTTCGCTTTTTTACAAATTTTAGAACGGCAAAAATTATGCAACTACTTCCCTCTTTTTGAATAGAACTCTTTTTTAAATTCGCTGAATTTTTCATCAAGTATGGAGGCTCGAATTTGTTTCATTAAGTTTATGTAATAGTAGAGATTGTGTAAACTTGCAAGTCTAAAATATGTTAATTCTCGTGAGCGAAATAGGTGATTGAGATATGCACGTGAGTAGTTTTTACATGTGTAACAATCGCACTCCTCGTCAATTGGCAAATTATCACTTATAAATCTTGCAGCTTTTATAGAAATTTTACCAAAAGATGCAAAAAGCGTTCCATTTCTTGCATTTCTTGTTGGCATAACACAATCGAACATATCAATACCGCGTTCCACATTTTCCACTAAATCTTCTGGTGTTCCAACTCCCATTAGATATCTTGGTTTGTTTTCTGGCATAAAAGGTGTTGTAAATTCGACCGTGTCGTACATATCTTGATTTGGCTCACCAACACTAAGTCCTCCTATCGCAAATCCATCAAAATCAAGCTCACAAAGCTCATTAGCACACATTTTTCTATAGAACTCGTCTGTGCCGCCTTGTAAAATTGCAAAAATATTTTGATGAAGAGCATATCCTTCATTTTGAACTTGTTTGTGATATTCTATGGATTCATTTGCCCATTTGACCGTTCTTTTTATTGAAAGTTCAACTCTTTTTTTTTCTGCAGGAAGTTTTATAAGGTCATCAAGTATCATCATAATATCTGAGTTTAAATTGTATTCAATATCTAAAACTTTTTTTGGAGTAAAATAGTGAGTTGAACCATCTATATGACTTTTAAACATTACTCCATTTTCGTCAGCTTTTGAAATATCGCTTAGACTAAATGCTTGAAAACCGCCACTATCAGTTAAAAAACTTTTATTGAATTTCGTAAAATTATGAAGTCCGCCAAACTCTTTAATTATTTTATCGCCCGGACGAAGATATAAATGATAAGTATTACCTAAAATAATCTGTGCATCTAAAATATTTAACATATCATTTGCATCTAAACTTTTGACACTTCCAACCGTTCCTACAGGCATAAATACTGGGGTTTGTATGGTGCTACGGGCTGTTTTTATTGTACATGCACGAGCTTTAGCATCCGTTTTATCTATATGAAATTGCATTTTGGTATAATTACCTTTCTTATTTTTTGGAGCAAATTTATGAAAAAAATATTGATTATTGCTGATGGTATTTTAGCAAAACAATTTTTAGAAAGAGTTGTTAATATACAGTCAGATAGCAATGAGTATGTTGTAGTTGCCTATAGGAAAAGTATAACGCTCCCATCTTTCTTGCCAAAAAATTTTAAACTTCACTCTTTTGACCCAACAAGTTTAGAAAAAATATCTTCTGTTTTAGATGAAAGTTTTGATAAAGTCATAATAGTTACCTCAAAAAAAGTTGATTTAATTGGTGCGTATAAAAACATAAGAAATTTTGATAAAAAAGTTGCTATTTGTGTTATTGATAGATGGGATTTGAATATAAGAGATAAAAATACAACATCTATCAACTCAAAAGAGGTACTATCTTCTTTAATACTTGACGAATTGCCAAATATTCCGGTTTTTGCACACAACATCGGTCTTGGTCTTGGTGAGATTATGGAGGTAAGAGTTCCTGCTGGTAGCTCTTATGCTTATAGACATCTTGGAAATATTGAACAGAAAAAGTGGAGAATTTCCTGTATTTTCAGACATAATACTATCGTTTTGCCAAAGCCAACTTTGATGATTCAGCCAAATGATTTGCTTTTGACTGTTGGCGAACCAGCAACATTACAAAATGTGTATAAAAGCATAAAAGAGGAAGTTGGGCAGTTTCCATTGCCATTTGGTAGCAATATATATCTATTTATAGATATGTTGAGAATGGATAATGAGCGAATAGAGAATTTATTAAACGACACTCTATTTTTACATGAAAAATTAAAGTCTAAAAAACTATATATAAGAGTAATAAACTCAAATAATTCAGAAATGTTTAAGAGGATAAAATCTCTTGAAAATGGAAATGTAGAGGTAGATGTTAATTACTATGATATTAGCATAGAAAAAAATTTCGATATTGATTTGAAAAATTTTAATGTTGGTATGTGTGTTGTTGATAAGCTATTTTTTGAAAAAAATATTCATATGCTTTATAGATTAAAAGTTCCCATATTTAAGACTGGTGTTTTTGGTGTACAAGGAGTTGAGCGTAGTATCGTTTTTGGAGTGAGTTTGCGAGATGCTGAAGAGGACTCTTCTGTTCTTTTTGACCTTTCAAATCAGCTTAATTTGCAGACAGAACTCTATATTTTTAGTCCAGACTATGATGAAGATGAACAACATATCATTGCTGAACACTTTGAAAATACGGCTAAACTTTATGGAAGAAATATAAAAATTATCCAAAAAAGTGATAAAAATCCGATATTGGAACTTAAAAATCAATCAAATTTTTTACAATTTGTGCCATTTTACGGAGAGTCATTAAAATCAAAAATTATCTCATTTTTTTCAAATAATATAAATAATTTGCATTTCGTTTTAAACGATAAATATCAGATATTTTTACCAACTGTGTAATATATAAATTTATGTGCGAGATAATGCTAAAAAATAGTCTTATTTCTGTTATAATTAAACCAAAAAATGGAAGTTAAAAATATGAAAATTGACATTGATATAAATCTATCTTCAAATCAAAAATATTTTGTACACATTGATGAGTTTGATGTGTTGAATATCGACCACAAAGTGGCAATTATCACAAATGAAACCGTGTCAAAGTTACATTTAAAAACAGTTTGCGAGAAGATAAAAGCAAAAGAGCTTCATATTGTAACAATTAAAGATGGTGAAGAGTATAAAAACTTAGAGACAATAGAGTATGTTTTAAACGAACTATTTAAGTATAGAATTGATAGAAAATCGACTCTTATAGCACTTGGTGGCGGTGTTGTTGGGGATATGACTGGATTTGTAGCTTCTATCTACCAAAGAGGGGTAAAATTTATACAAATGCCAACAACACTACTCTCTCAAGTTGATGCAAGGGTTGGCGGAAAAACCGGCATAAATAATAAATTCGGCAAAAACCTAATAGGCACTTTTTATCAGCCAAGTGCGGTTTATTGTGAAAGCGAATTTTTAAAAACTCTACCAAAAAGAGAGTTTAACGCCGGAGTTGCAGAGATTATTAAAATGGCTGTTATGTTTGATAAAGAGTTTTTTGAATGGCTAAAAAATGCGGACTTTAATAAAAAAGAGGATTTAAAGTACGCAATTAAAAGATGTATAGAGATTAAAGCACAAGTTGTTATGTTAGATGAAAAAGAGAACGGCATAAGAGCAGTTTTAAATTATGGACACACCTTTGGTCATGTGATTGAATGTGAGGCTGGTTATGGAACATATTTGCATGGAGAAGCTGTTTCTATGGGTATTGTTATGGCAAATGAACTTGCAAAAAAGATTGGACTATTGACTAAAAAAGAGGCGGACGAGATAGAAGATTTACTAAAAAAATATGATTTGCCAACAAGATATAATTTAAAAAATATCGACAAATTTTATGATGCTTTCTTTCTTGATAAAAAAAGCAGTAACTGGGTTATAACTTTTATACTTCCAAATGGAATCGGTCAAAGTAAAATGGTTAGTGATGCAAAAGAGGATATTGTCAAAAATATTTTAAAGGTTTTTGGCTAATGAAAAAGGCGGTTTTGATATCTCTATTTTTGGTTTTTACAACTCTTTTTGCAGATGTGAACAGTACAAATTTTACTACAGATAGCGTCGTTGCTGAGACGGAAATTTCAAATATAAAAAATAAATTATCAACAATTAATGAGACCTTTAAAAACAGTATCTGGATGACCAGATACGAAAACAATATCCAATTTGAAGAGCTAAGCAGACAACTTGAAACTATTGAAAATGATCTGAAATGGTTAAGACTTGATACAAGAGGTAGAAGCAGTTCCGAAAAAATTGATACTCTCACAAAAGAGCAAAACGCACTTATAAGAAAAATTGAACCTCTAAATGAGTACAAAGATTTGCCATTTCTTGATCTTTTGCACGCTCCTGAAATTTTAGAAGTTCCAAAAGTTTCAAATCCGTTTGCGTTGGCTAACGGATTTTCATATATAAGGCAATTAAAGCATGATTCTGACGATTTTCAGAAAACAAACAATGAGCTTAAAAATCTTATAAGTCAGCTAAAAGCGAAAGAGTTTTTGCTTAAACAACTAAGAAATTTATATGTAGAAAATGGTGAGTTAGATAATGAAATTGTTGAAATACAAAAGAACATCAATGAATTTGAAACAGCTTATGATATTGCTACAACATCGTTTTCTGTTTATGAGAAAAAGGTAAACGAGTCTATCAATAAAGCAACTTTAGAGATTAAATCTCAAACAAAACACGCATTTACAATTTTGACTATAATAATTTCTATTATTTTAGTCTCATTTGTGATAAAAATAATATTA
>JAIRQK010000015.1 GCA_031256525.1 Campylobacteraceae bacterium | reverse complement strand
GAATATTGAAAATATTTATATAGTCAAGTTTTTTTGACTCATCATAATGGACTGAATTTAAAACATATAAATTTCTCATATCTACTGCATGGGCTAAAAAATGTGAAAATGTAAGCCCTCCTCTTGCAATCGCCAAAAACACATCAAAATCGTATGGTTTTATAGCGTGAGCTATTTTATTTACATCTTTGAAAAACTCTTCATAGCTATAATATCTCACATTTTCTCCTAATGAAAAACAAATATATTTTATACAAAAACTTAACTATAAATCTCCAACTCGTTATATAGGCTATCTCTAAGAACAGGAATAAATCCGCTTGTGATGATAACATCTATAAAATCTTGAAGCTCTTTTCCGTGTCCGCTTTTGGCTCCTGCTGCACTTTGAATAGACTCTTTTCCGATAGTTCCGTCCATATCATCAGCCCCAAACTCTTGAGCAAGTACGGCAAGATTCATAGTTGAAGTTGCCCAATACGCTTTTATATGAGGAATATTATCAAGCATTAAACGAGAAACCGCATAAGTTTGAAGTATCTCTTTTGCACCTAAAAATTTTTCTACTTTTAGATAATTGTTCTCTCTTTGATAAACAAGCGGTATAAAGGCGTTAAAACCACCACTCCTATCTTGCACATCTCTAATTCTTATCATATGGTCAATTCTATGTTCAATATTTTCAATATGACCAAAAAGCATAGTAGCATTTGAATATCTTCCGCGTTTATGCCAAAGCTCGTGGATTTCCAA
This sequence comes from Campylobacteraceae bacterium, assembly GCA_031256525.1. GTDB lineage: Bacteria > Campylobacterota > Campylobacteria > Campylobacterales > Campylobacteraceae > JAIRQK01. The sequence continues at coordinate 1,800 of JAIRQK010000015.1, read as the reverse complement.
CCACTCGTTTGATTTTACCTTGCCTTTGCATATATATTCACGAACTTTTTCATCAAATATCTCAGCTCCACCGCCGGGCATTGAGTCCACGCCATATTCAACCATTTTTGTCAAAAGTTCATTGTAACTCATCTTATGTTTTTTTACCAAAAAATGAACCTCAGCAGCCGTTAAGGCTTTTATATGCAAAAATGGATATCTCTCTTTTATTTTTTTGAAAATATCAAAATACCACTCCAAACTCATATTTGCATTGTGAGCTGAAACAATATGTATCTCTTTTACGCCATTGCTACACGCATTATCAACGATACTCATCATCTCTTCATAGTCAAGAGTGTATTGATTTGGGTTTTTTCTACTTGCTGAAAACGCACAAAATTTACAAACATCTTGACAAATATTTGTTGGGTTTAGGTGTCTATTTGAGTTAAAAAATACTTTTTTACTCCATCTTTTCTCACGACTTCTTTTTGCGTATTTTGCTAATGTAAAAAAATCAATCTCATAAAGTTTTACACCATCATCAAAATCCAATCTTTCTTCGTTTTCAAGTTTTTCTATTAAATTCATCGCATCACTTTTGTTTGAAGGGTTTAAAAAAGTTTTGTATGCAGAGACTCTTCTCTACATACAATCTAAATTTATATATATTTTTCCATTGGGAAATTATTAACAACATAATCTATATCTTTATCGCCACGACCACTTAAATTAACCAAAATCGACTCATAAGGTTTCTCTTTAGCCAATTTCATTGCATAAGCGATAGCATGAGCACTTTCAAGTGCTGGGATAATACCCTCCAACCTTGAGAGTTGGTAAAATGCTCTTATCGCCTCTTCATCATTTGCTCCAGCAACTCTTGTACGACCACGAGAATATAAAAGTGCGTGTTCTGGTCCAACTGATGGATAGTCAAGTCCACTTGCAACAGAATGGACAGATGCTGGTGAACTGTCTTCATTTTGGAGCAATATAGAGTTAAATCCGTGCAAAACGCCCTCTTTTCCATATTTTAAACTTGCAGCATGTTCTCCAAGCTTATCACCTTTTCCTAAAGGCTCAACAGCATAAAGCTCACAAGGGTCTTCAATAAAAGCACTAAATATACCCATAGCATTACTTCCGCCACCAACACAAGCGACAATATTATCAGGCAAAACTCCTGTCATCTCTATATATTGGTCTTTTGCTTCAAAACCAACAACGCTTTGAAAATCTCTCACCATCATAGGAAATGGGTGCGGTCCAACAACCGAGCCAATAGCATAAAAACTATTTTTAAGGTCGCCAACATACGCCTCAAATGCAGAATCAACCGCCTCCTTTAAAGTTTTTTGTCCTCTTGTTACACAGATAACTTTTGCACCTAAAATTTTCATTTTTACAACATTGGCGTGTTCTTTTTTTATATCTACTTCGCCCATATGTATTTCACACTCAAGCCCAAAATAAGCAGCCGCTGTAGCAAGTGCAACTCCATGTTGTCCAGCTCCAGTTTCAGCTATGAGCTTTTTTTTGCCCATATAACTTGCCAAAAGTGCTTCGCCCATACAGTGGTTAAGTTTATGAGCGCCAGTATGATTCAAATCTTCTCTCTTAAGATATATTCTTCCGCCACCAACATTGGTTGTTAAATTTTTTGCATAATAAATTGGTGTTGGTCGCCCTTGATAATGTTTTCTTATCTCTCTTATTTTTGAGATAAAATCAAAAGAGTTTCCGATAGTAAGATAAGCTCTTTCTATCTCTTTACACTCGCGGACTAACTCATCTGGCAAAAAAGCCCCTCCAAAT
>JAIRQK010000166.1 GCA_031256525.1 Campylobacteraceae bacterium | reverse complement strand
TGTAAATCTGCATCCAAACATTTATAAAGAAAAACAGCTAACATTAAAAAGAGTCCTGTTTTTAGCTTGGTATGCGGCTGGTCTTGATGAGAAGATAAAAAAATGCGAGTACTATTTAAGCTCTGAAAAACTAACCAACCATTTTATATTGAAAACAAGAGGAATTGAGGAACTTTTTATTTTAGGCTATCAAGATACATTAAATTTGTTCGAAATATAGTTATTTTATAAAAAAATAGTCCCTATCTGAAGTTATAATATCGTACTTTAAGAGCATTCTTGCACTCCAATCGGTTTTTGCATATGACATTAAAGAGTAGTTGTAGTTTGAGTTATTTTTTGTATTATTAAAACTTACACTTTGACCAGTATGAACGCAAGTTGCTAACTTTTCTATAATATCCTTTGAAGAACTATATACAACACTTAAATCTTGAAACACGCCAACACCACTTGCAAGAACATATATGTTCTCTCCACCTCTATCAACTCCTTCAAAAAATGTGTGAAAATTGCCTATATTTGTTGTCTTATAATTTTTAAATTCAAATCCAGCATAGACAATGTTGTTTAATCCAACACTAAATATAAAATTTCTATCTAAACTAATTTTTTCGTGTGTTAAAATAGAGTTATCAATTTTAAATATATATCGTTGAACGAAAAGTTTTCCATTTTCGCTTTGTTTTGCTAAAAACTTTGCCGGTATAGTCATTACGCATTTATCGGACTCAAATGTAAAATTTTCAACTGAAGTTTGTTTTATAGAAATTGTAGTTGGAGGTAATGAATCGACACATCCTTGCAAGAAAAATAATATCAATGAAAAGACAAAAATACGCATTCATCACCTCTTTTAATATACTATTTTATCGCATTACTATAAAGTTCGTTTACTCTGTTCCAATTTACTATTTGCCAAAAATCTTTTAAAAACGCAGCGCGTCTATTTTGATATTGCAGATAATAAGCGTGTTCCCAAACATCAACTACCAATATTGGTTCGCCTTTTACTTCATAAGAGTCCATTAAAGTGTTGTCTTGATTTGGAGTTGAAACAATTTTTAACTCTTTGTTTGCAACTATAAGCCACGCCCAACCAGAACCAAACCTACCAGCTCCAGCTGCTTCAAACTCTTCTTTAAATTTTTCAAATGAGCCAAATGATTGATTTATAGCTTTTGACAAATCACCAGAAATTTCTCCACCTTTGCCAATTGGAGCTAAAATATTCCAAAAAAAGTCGTGATTATACACACCACCAGCATTATTTCTTGTTGCAACGCTATATTTTGAAATATTTTCAATAACCTCTCTTAAATCTTTCCCCTCTAAATTTGGGTTAAGTTCAACTTGCTTGTTAAGATTGTCCACATAAGTTTGATGATGTTTTCCGTAATGAAAACTCATCGTATTGGCATCAATTACAGGCTCTAATCCATTTTGTGCATAAGGCAATTCCATAAGTTTAAACATTTTTTATCCTTAAATATTTTTTTAAATTCAACATATTTCTATTCTATCTTGTTATCTAAAAAACTAAGCTGAAAAATTTTTGTCAAGTTCATTTGAAAGATTTTTTTTAAATATCGATACTAAAACAGAATTCTATACCATAACTTCCATTTTTTCGCTAAACTTCTACAATGAAAATAGTTGAAAATAGTTATGAAACAATATATGAGATTAAAAAATCTACTTTTTTGTCATATTTGACTCCAATGAAAGAGTTTCATTGTCTGCATACAAAGTTAAGAGAGAAACATCAAAAAGCTGCCCATATTGTTTGGGCATATAGATATCTAAATGAGCATAGTCAAGTCGTTGAAAACTCTTCTGATGATGGAGAGCCAAAAGGAACATCAGCACCCCCAATACTTAATGTTATGAGAGGGTTTGAAATTATAGAGGCTGGTATTTTGGTGGTTAGATATTTTGGAGGGATAAAACTTGGAACAGGCGGACTTGTTCGTGCCTATGGGACAAGTGCAAAAATAGTTTTGGATATTGCACAGCTAAAAATATATGAAACAAAAGAGGAGTTTACTTTTTCGTGCAACTATTTTTTAGTTAGAAATTTGGAACATTTTTTAAATAAAGAGAATATCGTAACTTATGAGAGAGTTTTTGATAGCCAAGAAGTTTTGTGGAAAATGGAGATTACAAAAAAGCAAAAAGAGGCACTACTGTGCTTTTTAGAAAAGTTTATACAAGCTAAAAGTGTGAATATTTTAGAGTAAAAATTCGCAGTTTTTAATCTTCATTTTTATTCATTAAATATCTCTCTAAAATTACTACTGCAGAAATAGAGTCGATTTTGCCATCTTTTTTTTGCTTGACAACGCCTTTCATCTTCTCTTTTGCCTCATATGATGAAAAATCTTCGTCTATGTAGACAACTTTACCTTCAAATTTTAGAAGTGAAATAAAATGTTTTACTCTCCTTTGCATCTCATCTGCACTTTTTCCATCAACCGCAAGTCCGACAATCAAAACTTCAATTTCCCACTCTCTTAAGAAAATATCCACTTCGTTTGCTGCTTGGTTTCTATTTTTTCTTAAAATCGCACTTTTGGGAACAACTATATCGCTTTGCAAACAAAGTGCAACACCAATTCTTTTAAGTCCAATATCAATAGCGGCAGTTTTCAACTTACAATTACTTTCATTTGTAAAATTTTTATCTTACCCTCAATTTCATACTCATAAATTTTATCACCAAACTTTTCCAAACAAATGTTTAAATCGCTATTGTGTTTACAAAATTCTATTATCTCATCTTTTGCGTTCAAAGAGTTTTCAACATTTTTTGAACCCCAAATATTACAAAATTCATCTATATCAAAAACTGTTTTTGCCTTGTCATTTTTCACCAAATCCAAAGTCCCCAAACTCTCACCAAGTCTGTGCGGTAAAACATATATCGGCTTATTGAAACTTTGTGCAAATTTGGCACTTCTAAGAGAGCCACTATCAGTGTCAGCCTCTGCAATAATTAACGCATCGCAAAGCCCAACAACTAAACGGTTTCTAAGAACAAAACTATATTTTGTTATTTTAGCTCCAATTTCATATTCGCTTAAAAGCAGACCTTTTTTGGAGATATCAAAAAGAAGTTTTTCATTTATTTTCGGATAGAGATTGTCAAGAGAGGTTGCTAAAATCGCAATTGTATTTGGAAATGCACCATAATGAGCACTTGCATCAATCCCCATAGCTCCACCACTTACGACTACAACATCTCTAAGGGAAAGTTCATTTGCTATTTTTTTAGTCATCTCTTTTGCATAAAAAGAGGCTTTTCTACTTCCAACAATAGCAATTTTTCTTTTTTTAAGTAGAGATATATCTCCCAAAGCAAAAAGTTCTTTCGGGGGATTTTGTATATTTAAAAGTTCTTTTGGAATCTCAATTTTTTGCATAATATAAATCTTTTAAATAGACAACTTCAACTTCCCTGCTTATGCTATTTGAAAAACTTTCAAGTATATCTAAAGTCTCTTTATGTGGGTGTCCTATCGCTATTGCAAAACCTTTTTGCTTTGCTGTTTGTATAGCCAAATTTAACTGTTGCGTTATAAATTTTTCAGTTACTTCA
>JAIRQK010000140.1 GCA_031256525.1 Campylobacteraceae bacterium | reverse complement strand
CTTTTTAAAGTCTACTTTTACTACTATTCCATCTGCATATATATCGCCAAGATCGCCACAAGCTGTAGCATTTCCACCATTACACTCTTTTTCTAACTGCTTGATAGTAACTTGTCCAAAGCAAAACATAGCCGTAAATGCCAATAATATTAAAACTTTTTTCATTTTCTGCTCTCCTTGCTATGTTAATATTTTTAAATTAAAAAATTATATTAAAATAAAATTTTATCTTCTCTTAAATAAAAGGAAAGATAAAAATGCCTATATCCTCACTTTCCTCTATTTTTTCTACATTTTCATCAAGCACAGCTATAGCATTGCTTCTTAAAAGTGGCTCAACCATTCCTGAACTTATCTTTCCATTATCAGTTACACTAAATTTGCCATTTTCATAAAAACCTAAAACTATGTTTGTTCTTCCGCTATTTACTTTAAACTCTTTTGCATTTTTGGCTTCTATACTTGTATGGAAAGGGCTGCTCTCTTTGTTTATGACTTTTATAGCTGGAATTGCCAAAGTGTATGTGTTTAAAAAAGCTGCCAATGGATTTCCCGGAAGCGAGATAATCAAAGTTTTGCCCATTAAACCAGCAATAGTAGGTTTTCCCGGCTTTAGATTTATACTTGTAAAAAATGGGCTAAAACCATTTATCTTTAACGCCTCTTTTGTAAAATCAGCCTCTCCAGCACTAACTCCACCACTGGATAAGATAACATCGTAAGATTTCGCATTTTCAAAGGTTTTGGCAATATCTTCAATGTTGTCTTTTACTATCCCACCATAATCAGCCTCAATATCAAATGTTTTCAAAAGAGAGATAATAGAGTATGCATTTGTGTTGTATAGCTCATCTTCATTTGCTTTCTCGCATGGCTCTTTTAGCTCATTTCCTGTTGATAAAACTAAAACTTTTGCTTTTTTATAAACATTCACATCATTTATGCCTTGCGAAGAGAGCAGGGCGATATGCGACGCATTTATTTTTATCCCTTTTTTTATCAATAAGTTTCCAATTTTACACTCTTCGCCTTTTACTCTAAAAGCATCTCCTTGTTTAATGTTTTCGGGGATTAAAATATATCCATTTTCTTCTTTTGTATTTTCAAAACGAACTATTGTATCAGCACCATCTGGAATTTTTGCACCAGTCATAATTTTAAAACATTCGCCATCTTTTAAAGTCTCTTTTGTAACAACTCCTGCAAACAAAACCTCCTCTTTGATTTTGACTTTTTTTCCTCTATCTTCGTATTTTACAGCATATCCATCAAGTGCAGAATTGCTATATGGGGGTAAATTTCTAATACAAAACAGATCTTCGCTCAACACAAACCCAAGCGAGCTTAAAAGCGGTTTTGCAACTACATCTTCGCACATATTTGATATTTGAGATAGTTTTTCTAATGCCTCTTTGTAGCTTACTTTCATACTAACACACCCTTACTCGTTTAATCTTTCTATATCAACGCCAAGAGCTTTAAGTTTTCCCTCTAAATTTTCATAACCGCGGTCTAAATGGTAAATTCTATGTATTTTTGTAGTTCCTTTTGCAACAAGAGCAGCCAAAACAAGTGCTGAACTCGCTCTTAGGTCTGTCGCCATTACATCAGCACCAGTTAGTTTTGTTGGTCCAAAAACGGTTGCAGTGTGGCTGGTTAATTTTATATCCGCACCCATACGACTTAGTTCGCTTACATGCATAAAGCGGTTTTCAAAAAGTTTTTCATCTATTACGCTAACTCCATTTGCTTGTGTTGTTAGTGCCATAAATTGTGCTTGCATATCTGTTGGAAAGCCCGGATATTCGACAGTTTCAATATCAGCTGGAAGTATTTTTTGAGAAGGTTTTATGGTTAAACATTTGCTATTTTTCTCAAAACTAAAGCCCATACTTGTTAGTTTAGCGATAATCGCTTTTAGATGGTCAACCTCTACATTTTTTAAAGTAATCTCTGAATTTGTGATAGCTCCAGCACAAAGATAAGTTCCAGCCTCAATTCTATCTGGAATTACATAAGCATTGCTAAAATTAAGCAATTTTCCTCTACTGCCCTCTATTATAAGTTCATCAGTTCCAATACCATTTATCTTTGCTCCACCAGAGACTAAAACTTCACAAAGTTGAACAACTTCAGGCTCTTTTGCAACATTGCTTAAAACTGTAGTTCCATGAGCTAAAACAGCAGCCATAATTATATTTTCGCTTCCTGTTACGGTTATTTTGTCAAAAACAATATTTGCACCCTTTAAGCCATCTTCTGCTGTTGCTAAAACATATCCCTCTTTTATCTTGATATTTGCTCCCATAAGCTCTAATGCTTTTAGATGTAGGTCAATCGGTCTTTGTCCGATAGCACAACCTCCCGGAAGTGAAACTTCACAGTGTCCAAACCTCGTTAAAATAGGTCCTAAAGTCAATATAGAAGCTCTCATTTTACGCACAATATCATAATTTGCACAAGTAGAATTTATGCTATTTGTGTCTATTTTTGCTACATTATTTTCAAATTCACAAACTGCACCCAAATTTTTAAGTAGCTGTATAAAAGTTTTTATATCCTCAACATTTGGCATATTTTGCAAAGTAACACTATTTTTGCTTAATAATGTTGAAGCAAGAAGCGGTAAAGCCGCATTTTTTGCACCTGATATCTCAATATTTCCCTCTAATTTTTTCCCACCAACTATCTTTAAATAATGCATTTTTATTCCTAATTTTTTTAAAAAATCATTTTAGTAAAAGTTTGTTTTATGTATCATAAGTTTATATATTTATTGGGATAAAAAATGAAAAACAAAACTTCAATTGCAACCATTTTAGTTATATGTATGACGATTATTGCTTACTATCTTCAAACAACAAACAACTATTTAACGCTCATTTTTGGACTTAATATAAACTTTTCAAAAGGGCCATATTGGCAACCACTAACAA
>JAIRQK010000128.1 GCA_031256525.1 Campylobacteraceae bacterium | reverse complement strand
AGCCTTATCGCTTATCTCTAAGAAAAACGGTAAAAATATCTTTTTGCACATAATCACAGATGGTCGCGATGTCAGTCCTACATCAGCTGGAAAATTTATAGATGAAATTTCCGCTATTTGCGATGAAAACATTAAGATATCAACCGTAAGTGGTAGATTTTACGCTATGGATAGAGATAACAGGTGGGATAGAGTAAAAGTCGCTTATGAAACTATCGTAAATGCGAACAATGAAATAGATATGCTTCCGCAAGAGTATATAAAATCGATGTATAGCGAAAATATATATGACGAGTTTATAAAACCAGCTTCATTTAACGATTTTACAGGGATAAATGAAAATGATGGCATTATCTTTGCCAATTTTAGAAATGATAGAATGAAAGAGATTGTCAATGCAGTTGCAAGTAAAAATTTCACCCATTTTGATAGAGAAAAAATCATAACAAACATCGTAACTATGACCGAATATGATAAAACTTTTTCGTACCCTATCCTTTTTGCGTCCGAAAATCCAACAGACACCCTTAGTCAAATTATATCAAATGAAGGCATTTCACAATTTCACACAGCTGAAACAGAAAAATATGCTCATGTAACCTTTTTCTTTAATGGCGGAGTTGAAACTCCAGTTGTTGGAGAGACAAGAGTTTTGATTCCCTCTCCAAAAGTAAAAACCTACGATGAAAAACCGCAAATGAGCACACCAGAAGTTACAAATGCAGTTTTGAGAGCTTTAGAAGAGGAGTATGGTTTTATAGTTGTAAATTTTGCAAATGGTGATATGGTAGGGCATACAGGAGACTATGAGGCTGCCATAAAAGCAGTTGAAGCAGTTGATACTTCACTTGGCAAAATTTTAGAAAAAGCAAAAGAGAAAAACTACAAAGTGGTTATTACTAGCGATCATGGAAATTGCGAGGCTATGCAAGACTATAAAAACTTGCCTTTAACAAACCATACCACATTTAATGTATATTGTTTTATAATTGCACCAGAGGTAAAAGAGGTAAAACATGGTGGACTTAGCAACATTGCAGCAACCGTTCTTAAACTTATGGGCATTAAAAAGCCAGACGTTATGGACAATGCACTTTTTTAGATTTTAAATTTTACAACACAATCAAGGAGAAAAGATGAATTTTAACGGAAAAAATGTTTTAGTTACAGGAGCTTCAAGAGGAATTGGCAAAGATATAGCGATAACTTTGGCAAAACTTGGTCTTAAAGTTTGGATAAACTATCGCTCAAATCCAAGCGTTGCAGATGAACTAAAAGAGTTAATCGAAAAAGATGGCGGAAAGGCTGCGGTTATCGGATTTGATATAGTAAACGAAAACGATTTTATAGATGGAATTAAAACCATCATTGAAAGCGATGGGGAACTCTCATATTTGGTAAACAATGCAGGTATCACAAATGACAAATTGGCTTTAAGAATGAAAACTGAGGATTTTACATCTGTTATAGATGTTAATCTAACAGCGGCGTTTGTTGGTTGTAGAGAGGCTCTTAAAGTGATGAGTAAACAGAGATTTGGCTCTGTTGTCAATATCGCTTCGATAGTAGCTGAAAGCGGAAATGCTGGACAAGTAAACTACTCTGCAAGTAAAGGTGGTCTTATAGCGATGACAAAGAGTTTTGCACAAGAAGCAGCAAGTAGAAATGTAAGATACAATGCGATAACTCCGGGATTTATCGAAACAGATATGACCGATAAACTAAATTCTGAAATTAAAGACGCTTATATAAATAAAATTCCTCTAAAGAAATTTGGAAGCGGAAAAGATGTTGCAAATGCAGTAGCATTTTTGCTAAGTGATGAGGCGGCATACATAACTGGAGAAGTTTTAAAGGTAAACGGCGGTCTTTATATGTAGAGAACTCTATATCTGCGTAGATTAATCTACGCAGATATAAGAAAATTTAGCCTAAGCAGTATCGCATTTAGTAACGCTTACCACCTATAACACAGACCAATATAAACCAGATAAACCCTAAAACCAAACCACAAATTAAGCCAAACAGTAGTAAAAAAATAACCTGTTCCAAACTGTTCACACCAAAATAATCCTTATAAAAAAATATTTTAATTAAGATGAGTGAAGGAAGAAGTATTGCACCATAAGCCAAACATGAAAACAAAGAGCCAAAAAGCCCTGAATATTCTGACACACTCATTTTGTCTTCTTTAATTTCCACTTTATGTTTTTTCCCACATTCAGGACATAACCAATTAAATGTTCCCTTAAAATCTAGAAAATAGTTATACATAAAAGCACCTTCTTTGCCACACTGTTCGCAGTTAAATCTTGCCTCTCCAATTACATTAGGCAAATCTCCCACTGTATATATATCTACTTTTTTATTATTTGACATTTCCTCTCCTCAAATTTTTTTATATAAACTAAAAAATCATATATCTTAGTTCTCTTCACTTACATCCTCCGCCACCATCTTCGTAATCTAGCAATAAAAATAACGCTTTATCTCACAACCTTTTTCATAATACTTGTCCGCTTGTGCTTTGTCTTGCTCTACACCTTTTCCATCTCTATACATATCGCTAAGACCAAAACAAGCAGAACCATCTCCACCACCACAACCTTTTTCATGAAATTGAAGTGCTTTGTTATAATACTTATTTGCTTTATCAATATCTTTCTCTATACCTTCTCCCTTATCATACATAGAGCCAACTTTATAACAAGCAGAACCATCTCCACCACCACAACCTTTTTCATAATATTTAACAGCCTTATTAAAGTTTTGTTTTACATATCGATTTCCATACTTATACGTATCACCAAGAATAGAACAAGAAGATTCATAATAAAGATTACAAGCTTTTTCATAATATTTAACAGACTTATAACCAGAGTGATAAGAACCGAGTTCTTGACAAGCCTCACCATTTCCACTATCGCACTTTTTTTCATAATATTGAATTAATTTATTATCTCCCTCTTGCGTATGCCAATACGTAAGACCGAGTTCTTGACAAGCCTTACCATTTTCACCATCACAAGCTTTTATGAAAAATTCTAATGCTTTTTCCTCATCTCGTTCTAATACTCCTATTATTCCTTCATCGTAGTAAATACCAAGAATATGACAAGCTAAAGCATTGTTACCACTGCACTCTTTTTCTAATAGTTTAACATTTTTTTCAAACTTTGCTTTATCGCCTTTTTCATAGCCACAATTCCAATGATCTTCACAATATTTCTCTAATTGTTTAATATATTCTTGATCTTCAGTGTTTTGCTGACCTGTCTCTTGTTGCACTTTGGTATCTTGCCAAGCATATTTTCCAAAATATAGTCCAAAGCAAGATATAACTATAACAAGTAACAACATTAAAACTTTTTTCATACTTTCTCTCCTCTAATTTTTTATATAAACTAAAATCTCACAATTTTAAAAATCACAACCATCAGGAATTGGAACTATTGGTCCTTTTGCACCACTATTACTCTCCCAAAACAAATCACAACCTCTTTTCTGATACTTCTTTGCTTGTGCTTTATCTTGTTTAACACCTTTTCCCTCTTCATACATACCACTAAGACCAAGGCAAGAATACTCATTTCCACAATCAAATTCGATATTAAACTCTGAACAACTGCGTTCACAGCTTTCCTTATAGTATTTCACTGCTTTGGTATAGTTTTGCTCTACACCTCTTCCATCTCTATACATATCACCAACCACATCACAATAACCGCCACTATCACTATCACAACCTTTTTTTAAGTGTTGAAATGCTTTGCTATAATATTTGTTTGCTTGTGTTTTATCTTGCCATACCTCACTTCCTTCTTCATACATTTTACCAACTTTAAAACAGGGAGAAATAATATAGCGTCCATAATAATTAATATCGTCTCCACTATTACACTCTTTTATATAGTGTTGGAGTGCTTTGTTATAATACTCATTTGCCTCATTATGATTTTTTATTTGTTTAAATACACCACTAGCAGATTCGCAATCACCGCCATCTCCGCCATCACAAGATTTTGCCCAATATTTAGCTGCTTTATTTTGATTTTCTTTTGCTTCTACTCCATGGTGATATATAAAAGCAGCAGTAGAGCAAGACTCAATATCTCCTCTATTACACTTTTTTTCCCACCCTTTAATATCTCCGCCAACACGTTGATAATATTGTCCAAAACAGAACATAGCCGTAAAAAACAACAACATTAAAACTTTTTTCATACTTTCTCCCCTAATTATTTTTCTATAAAACCTAAAGATAATTCTAAATTATCACCAAAAAATGATTTCCCTCGGATAGTAAAAATTATTTTTATCTCATAATTTTCTCCTTATAAAGAAAATTATCTATAGTCGCGAAATTAAAATATGTGTGATTTGATATGTTTGAGTGAGTTATCGAGAGAAAATTTTTTAAGAAGCCTTTAAGCTGCCCCCCCCCCCCTACGCTTTAAACTTAATGTTTTTTTAAACATCAGCAACCTTTTTTTTGATTTGGGAAATTATAACACAAAATATAAAAAATGGCATTTAAAAAGCATTTAAGCAAAAATTATAAAAACATAAAGATAGCTTTTAAGCTAATTTTGTTAAAATGGATAAATTTTTTTTGAGGAGCAATGTATGGCACTATTTGACGATGTCAAAGAAGTTGTAGTAGAACAGTTAAATGTAAATCCTGAAGAGGTAAAAGAGGATTCTAAGTTTGTTGAAGATTTAGGAGCGGATTCTCTAGATGTTGTGGAGTTAGTTATGGCTCTAGAGGAAAAATTTGATATTGAAATTCCAGATACAGATGCAGAGAAAATAGTAACTGTTGGTGATGTTATAAAATATATCGAATCACATAAATAAATTCTTCTTTTGAAGCCTGTTTTTCGGGCTTCAAAAAATATTTAACTTAAGGTCTTAGTTATGTTAAAAAGGGTAGTTGTTACCGGAATTGGTATGATTAATTGTGTTGGATTGGATGCAAAGAGTTCTTTTAAAGCCATAGTTAATGGTGAGTGTGGAATTAAAAGAATTACTTTATTTGACGCTTCAAACCATTCAGTTAGTATCGCAGGTGAAATTGAAGGCTTTGACCCAGCTACAGTTATGGATGGAAAAGAGGTAAA
>JAIRQK010000117.1 GCA_031256525.1 Campylobacteraceae bacterium | reverse complement strand
CAAGGTACGGCTTAAAACTTGCAATTCTATAAGAAAGTTTGGTATAATGCGTTCCAAGTTTGAGTGAGGGGGTTTTAAACCCCTCACCTTTTACCTAAGTCTAACTAAGAGACGGATGACCAATCTGAGTCTCTTAGTTTTAACCTTAAGCTCTACTATGAGCTTGGAAAACATCTTAACCCCTTTCTTTAGAATTTAAAAAGGCTTTTTACTTCCTTTTTATGCTGTAATTATAGCATAAAATGTTATGTTTGTCAAGTAAATTAATAACATTATATACTATTTTTTGTTAAAAAACATAACTTTTTGATATGTTTTTACGCCTTTAGAATAAATAATCGATTAAGTGTCTTAGTAGTCATATTTGGATACAAAAAGGTTATATTATGAGATAATATTAAATGCTTTAAAAGGGATTTAAAAGGTTTTTAAAAGGCGTTTTTTGTAGTATAATTTTGTATTTAAAATGAAAGTTTTGAGTGTCAAGGTTTCATTTTAAATGGCAAAACTTTCATTTCAAACGGCGTTCCACACTATCATATGAATTTCTATTTTGTAAACGCATAACTTAATGACATAGATTTATAAAGTTTAATATGAAACTGCAAAAATTAGCAACTTTGTTTTTTAAACCCAGGCAAATTATCCATTTTTATTCAGCTAGACTCTTTTAAAAATACACATAACTGCTATATTTGCACAAAAAACATTATATTTACTCTTAATTCATCTGCTAAATAGTAATATAAATTAATTCGTGATATAATTCTTAATATAATAATTCTACCGAGAAGGACAAATATGAAGCCAAAAATTCGTGTACATGGCAGATCACAAAATCGAACAGCGTTGGGTATTATCAATGCATATTTGAAGCTATACCCCAATTCAACACCATCTGATGTAAAACAAGCGTTTCCAAAATCGCTTAACAGTAAATGCAGTGCGGAGCATTTTATCGTTCCAGTAAGAGAGACTGCTGGACATGAAAAGATGTTTTTTGAACGCGAAGATGAGCTTATCGTATTTGGCAATGGGGAAAAGTTCGCTTTAGCAGAAGTTTGGATAAAAGAAGATTTTGATGCTATTCGCAAACATGCAAAACAGTATGGCATTGAAACTGCAAAAGAGGGAACAAAACCTTTTGAAAAGGGTAGTTTTGAGCTTGAATATATTGAAAATAGTAAGTGTAAATTCTGCTGGTTGTGGTTGCTATTGTTACTATTACTATTGTTAGCAATACTTCTATTTTTCTGGAAATACTACTGCAACCAAAGCAAAAGTACTGATGTAGCTACAAATGCTGCACCTGCGACAACTATCGTTGCAGATGAGAATATTGCACCTATTGTAGATGTTGCCCAAGAGGATAAAATACCAGTTAGTTTAGTGGTAGATAACGACTCTTTTGTGTCAATTACGCTACCTAATGGAAGTGTGCTAAACATAGCAAAAAATAGTGCAGAGTTTAAACTCTTCTCATTCTTAAATTCGCAAGATACAAAGGTTGAAACAGATTTAACACAAGGCTGGATTACACTTGATAGTGTACATTTTAACAATGGAAAAACAGAACTTAGCGATAAAGCAAAAAATCAACTACAAAATATAGCTAAAATAATGCAGTTTTTCCCTAATTCACATATAAAAGTTGGTGGCTACACAGACAACACAGGAACAGATGAGGCTAATGCAAGAGTTTCAACTCAAAGGGCAAAAGCTGCGGCTGAAAAGATTATCTCTTCAGGAGTTGAAGCAAGTCGCGTAAATTATGAAGGTTATGGCTCACAACACCCAGTATGTCCACCTAACGATAGCGAAAAATGTAAAGCAGACAACCGCCGTGTTGATATTAGAGTAACTCAAAAATAATTTTCACACGAGCTTAAACTAAAAAGTTATCAAAAAGTATCTAAAAAATATCCCGTTTTTTAGATACTTTATATTTTTTTCTATGTTGTGTTAAACTACTCACCACAAGTTTTGTGTTCGTTGGTTGGATGATGGAACTAAGTTATTCCAATGATAAATCTAAGTGTCAAACACATTGTCACCTATCCACTTTCGGCTATGCTCTGTTTCCTATTTACAGTTGCACCAAACCGCCCGTTAAATGCAGGCATTTTTATCGTTTTTTTCATTGTGCGTTTGTTTCTTATTTAATTGCTAATCATATCCATTAAATATTATTTCCCCATAAGTTTCTGACAACCAATATTCTACTTGCTTTATTTCCTGTTTGTCTAATATTTCGAGTTCGCTGTTTGATACTTTTGTTTCTAATTTATTTTTATCCAATATTATGATGTTGTCATTTTTTATTTGCTCAGTAAAATCGTTGGGCAAATCTATGAAATACAAATTTAACCATTCACTTTCTATTGTAACTCCTGCAATGATGTAATAAGCACTATTTATCAGCAAATTAAATTTCGATTTATTTATTTTATTTTCTATTTCAATGCAAAAATAATTATTGTTTGCTTGTGGTCTTCTAATGTTTGAATAAATGTATGGGTATCTTATGTTTTTTCAGCACCGTCTTCACTTCGTCAATAGTTAATGTAGAAATATCGCCAAATCCCGTTATGCCTTTTTTTATTGTGAGTTTATTTTCACCTTTGTTTTTCATTCTGCAAAATTATAATTTTCTGTCAAGTTGCACATCATTTTTTCAACCTTAATTTTCTGTTGCTGTCCGCTCGGAAACGCACTGTCGCCCGCTTGCACCAAACCACCCGTTAAATGCAGGCATTTTTATCGCTCTGTTTATTTTCTTTTATCGCTATAATAATTGCTAATATCAAATTCGTCAAAATCTTTTATGTCTGTTAGTTTTACAAGGCTACTAAAAACAATATTTTGCCAAGTTTCCTCAAACACTTCCTCGCCGTCGACTTCTGCTTCCAAATTTGTATTAGTTTGGGTTTGTTTCTTCTTTGTGAGAAAATTTATACTTGTCATCTCCTCTGTAATCGGACCTCTATTTCGACTGCTGTCATAACCAATTAACTCAAAATTGTTGTTTCGATAACGAAAAGTGTATTGCCACCAACCATATCTGCCGTGTCCGTAATGAACTATTAAATTACCTTTTTTTATTTCAACGGATAATTCTGGTGCAAAATAAACGCCACCGTCCTCATTTTCGGACGAAAAACAATCGGGAATTTTCAAAGTGGTATTGTAATATTCGCCCTCTTTGAAAGCAATTAATATTCCGCGACGGTTGCGGTCTAATTCGCCACGATATTCATCTGTAACGAACGCACTCTTTGCTGTTTGTTTTGTGATTACTATACAATCTTCTTTGCCGTCATTATTTAAATCGCCAAAGACTTTTTCAAAAATTGTTTCATCGGAACTTACTAAATCTTCCAGTTTTTTTGATTTTTTTTCTACAAAAACAATATCACCTTGTGAACATCTTGCTTTTGGAAATTCAGATAATTTCTCTTTTGTAGCGAATACGCCAAAATCACTTTCATCCGACCGCCATTTCCATTCAGCAATTCCTCTTTCTTTATCCAACCAAGAAAAACTCACAATCTCTTCCTGTTCTAAAGTAAAAACAATAATATCGTCTGTTTGATATGCTTTAAAAATTTCAAATTCCCATTTTTCGTCAATTAAAGGAAACGCACGAGTTAATGTATTTCCGGCTATTATCATTAACTCACTTACTTCATCACAGACGGCATACTCATTATCATCATCTAACATTTCTAATACCGTCCATTCAGTTGGTAATGTACTGTAATCAAAAGGACTTTTTTTGTTTCCACAACTAACTATTATTGTCATCGTTAGCAATAAAATGATTAATCTATTCATATTTTTATTTTTAATGTTTCAAATTGTCGGTCAAGTACGCACTGTCGCCCGCTTACACCAAACCACCCGTTATCTGCTGGCATTTTTGTTTTTCGGTACATTTTATTCAAATTTTTCTGCGTTTGTAATAAGGTTTTCAACTGCTTGGGGAAGTCCTTTTGCAACATTTTTCCCTATAACTTTTGAAAAGAAGAAAGTCAGAAAGCCTGACATCTCTACTCTATGAGTAACCACAAGTCTATTCTTCATTTCAGACAATGTGTGAATGAAATCTATTTTACATAAAGGAAGATAACTTCTGTTTGTAAATGATTTCAAATATTCACAGTCTGTTATTACAAAGGTTGTTTTTGGTCCTCCTACGGATTTCAACATTCCCTTTGTTCCTACTATGAATTTTCCATAAAGTTCGGAACTTTCTATGTCGTTGTCCCAACTATTCCAATTAGCAACATCAGCCCAAAGTTTCCATATCTGTTCTTTTTTCGCAATTGTCTGGCGATTTACTTCTGTTGTCCATATCTTGCTCATACTTTAACTCCTTTTGGACAGTTTTATTCTTGCTAATCTTCAATTTGCCCTGCCCAACATTTAAGCAACTCTACTCCAAATCCCTAAGCCTCACCATAACTGACTCTTCGTGAGCTGTTAGTCCTTCGGCATTTGCTAAACTCGAA
>JAIRQK010000064.1 GCA_031256525.1 Campylobacteraceae bacterium | reverse complement strand
CATATTTTCCAGTATGAAGTTCGATCCATTCCACATTTAAATCATTAGCGAGTTCGATAACTTTGACATCTGGATCGATAAAAAGCGAAACATCAATATCATTTTGTTTAAATTTCTTGCAGACAATCTCTAATTTTTTATAGTTTTTTTCAATATCAAGACCACCTTCAGTTGTTATCTCTTCTCTTTTTTCTGGAACAAGCGTAACGCGAGTAGGTTTTGCTTTTAACGCAATATCAACGATTTCATCACTTAAAGAACACTCTAAATTAACCGGCATAGACGCTAATTTTACAATATTAAACAGATCATCATCATTTATGTGTCTTCTATCTTCCCTTAAATGAATGGTTATCTGATCAACTGCACATTTTTTCAAAATAGAAAGTGCATCAATTGGGTCTGGGTCATTTATCTTTCTTGTCTCTCTTAAGTATGCAATGTGGTCAATATTTATCCCAAGAAGCATTTAAAAATCCTAATATTGGTTTTCAAGTTTTAATTATATCAAAAATGTTTTCTTTAATGTGTAAAATTTTCTACTTAAACTAAAAAAGATTAAATTTAAAAAATAATATGTAAATTTATACATTTGCTTAATGTTTTTTAAGATACAATTAGCGTTCAGTAATAACTTTATTGGTTTTAGTTTTAAGGAGAGCCTATGGAAATTAGCGGTTCACAGATGGTAATTGAAGCATTACGCAAAGAGGGCGTTAAAGTAGTTTTTGGATACCCAGGCGGAGCTATGCTTAATGTTTATGATGAAATTTATAAACAGAAACATTTTGAACATATTTTAACAAGACACGAACAAGCCGCTGTTCACGCTGCTGATGGGTATGCAAGAGCAAGTGGAAATGTTGGTGTTGCTTTTGTTACAAGCGGACCGGGAATGACAAATGCTATAACAGGTCTTGCAACTGCTTATATGGACTCTATTCCTTTGGTTTTGATAAGTGCTCAAGTTGCTACGACTTTAATAGGTACTGACGCTTTTCAAGAGATTGATTCGGTTGGTATTAGTAGACCTTGCGTTAAACATAACTATTTAGTTCGTAATGTTGATGAGCTTCCAAGAATTTTAAAAGAGGCATTTTATATTGCAAAAACAGGAAGACCAGGGCCAGTTCATATTGATATTCCAAAAGATGTTACAGCTGCAGTTGGTAAATTTGTATATCCAAGTGATATAACTATGCAGACTTATAAACCAAACTATAAAGGTAACGCCAGGCAGATTAAAAAGGCTATTGAAGCTATATATGATGCGAAAAGACCTATTTTTTACTTAGGTGGTGGGGTTATTAACTCAAATGCAGCAGAATTAGTAAGAGAACTTGTTGAAGAGCTAGATATTCCTGTTGTTGAAACTTTAATGGCAAGAGGCGTTATGCCAAGTGACCATAAACTTCTACTTGGTATGGTCGGTATGCATGGTAGTTATAATTCAAATATGGCTATGAGTGAAGCTGATTTGATGATTGCTCTTGGTGCTAGATTTGATGATAGGGTTACAGGAAAATTAAGCGAATTTGCAAAAAATGCAAAAGTTATACATGTAGATATTGACCCAAGCTCCATTGGAAAACTTGTTGATATTGATTTTCCAATAGTCGGTGATGTTAATAATGTTGTATGCTCTATGCTTGAAATTATCAAAGAAAAACCAAATAGCACTAAAAAGTACAAAGAGTGGAGAGATATTTTAAACAAATATAAAGAGATTCATCCGCTAAGTTATAAAGATTCTGATGAAGTTATAAAACCTCAGTGGGTTATTGAACAAGTTGGTAAAATTTTAAAAGATAAAGCTGTAATCACAACAGATGTTGGACAACATCAAATGTGGACTGCACAATTTTATCCATTCTCATATCCAAGACAATTAATAACAAGTGGCGGACTTGGAACAATGGGATTTGGTCTTCCAGCAGCTATGGGAGTTAAATGTGCGATTAGCGATAAAGTATCTATAAATATAACAGGTGATGGTTCTATTTTAATGAATGTTCAAGAACTTATGACAGCAGCTGAGTACAATATACCTGTTATCAACATTATTTTAAATAATAACTTTTTAGGTATGGTACGCCAATGGCAAACATTTTTTTACGACAAAAGATATTCTGCAACAGATTTGAGCGTTCAACCTGATTTTGTTAAACTTGTGGAGTCTTTTGGCGGTGTTGGTTATAAAGTCAAAACCAAGCAAGAGTTTGAAAAAGCGTTAAAAGATGCTGTAAAAGCAAACAAAATAGCGATGATTGATGTTTGTGTTGATAGATATGAAAATGTTTTACCAATGGTACCAGCTGGTGGAACACTCTATAATATGATATTGGAATACAAGGAGTAAAAATGCAAGAAACAAGAAGAGTAATATCTGTAATTGTTATGAATGAGCATGGTGTATTGTCGCGTATTTCTGGTCTTTTTGCAGGACGAGGATACAATATAGACTCACTAACAGTAGCTCCGATTCCAAATACAAGTTTTTCAAGACTAACAATTGTTACAAGTGGAAGTTCAAAAGTTTTGGAGCAAATTGTAAAACAACTTCATAAACTTATACCAATATACAAAGTTATAGAGTCGTGTGAATTTGTTGAAAAAGAGATGGCTTTAGTAAAGATACCACTTAATGAGAGATTTGATGGGCTTGATGCGATGCTAAAAGCACACAATGGAACTATTGCAAATAGTGGTGAAGACTATATCGTTGTTATGGTTGCTGATGATACATCAAGAGTTAATAACTTTTTAAAAGCTATAAAAAAATACAATCCGACCGATATAGTTCGTAGCGGTTCAGTAGCAATGGATATATAATGAAACTTTCAGCCATTTGTAAAGAGTTTAATTTGGAATTTTTTTTTGTTTTTTTAGAAATTGTTGGCTTTCAGACATTGGATAATGCGACAGAAAACCATATTGTTTATTTAGAAAATGAGAAGTTATTAGACGCCCTAAGTAATACAAAAGCTGGAGCTGCCATCATTATGGAAAAACATAAAGAATATGTTCCAAGTGGCAGCTCAATCATAATAAGCCAAAATCCGCACCTTACAATGGCGATTTTAAGTAAATTTTTTGCACCAAAGATTGTTGGACATAGCGATAAAAAGCCAATAATTAGCGAAAATGCAACCATTATGCAAAATGTATATATAGGAAATGGTAGTATCATAAAGGATAATGTCATTTTGATGCACGGAGTTTATATAGGTGAAAATGTTGAGATAGAGGAGGGCAGTCTGCTTCATCCAAATGTGGTTGTTTATAATGACACGAAAATTGGAAAAAATTGTATCATTTTGGCAAATTCGACTATAGGAAGCGATGGTTTTGGGTATGCACACACAAAAGATGGGGTGCATATAAAGATATATCACACAGGAAATGTAATACTTGAAGATAACGTGGAAATAGGGGCGAATACAACAATTGATAGAGCTGTTTTTGGTTCAACTATTATAAAAAAAGGGACAAAAATTGACAACCTTGTTCAAATTGGACATAACTGCGAAATTGGAGAAAATACTATTATCGTTTCTCAAGTAGGGTTATCTGGCTCAACAAAAACTGGAAGAAATGTCGTTATGGGTGGACAAAGCGGAACTGCTGGTCATTTAAAGATTGGCGATTTTGCAACTATCGCAAGTCGTGGTGGCGTTTCAAAGTCTATCGAGGGCAACAAAATATATAGC
>JAIRQK010000061.1 GCA_031256525.1 Campylobacteraceae bacterium | reverse complement strand
AAAGATCAAGGGTTTAAACTAACAGGGCATTTAATGCAACTTTATGGACTCTGTGGCGATTGTCAAAAAAAATAGAAGGAAAATAATTGATATTTGATAACCAATTAGAACAACAACGTATTCAAAAAGCAAAGACTCTAAAAGAGATAGGTAGAAATCCCTATAGGCATAACACTACAAGAACATTGAATGTAGAGACCTTTAAAAAGAGTTACTCTTATCTTTTGGATAATGAGGTAAAATCTGAAGAGTCAAAGGAAGAACAACTCATTGGAAGAATAAAATTTTTAAGAGATATGGGAAAAGCAGTTTTTGCAAAAATAGAAGATGAGAGCGGTATATTGCAGATATATTTCAATAAAGAGACCCTTGGAGATGAGTGGTTTAACAACATAAAAAAACTTATTGAAGTTGGCGATATTATCGAAGTTAATGGATATCCATTTATAACAAAAACCGGCGAACTCTCTTTGCATATAAAAAATTTAGATATTGCAACAAAATCGATTACTCCATTGCCTGAAAAATTTCACGGTCTTCAAGATAAAGAGCTTAGGTATCGCCAAAGATATTTGGATATGATAATGAATCCAGAAGTAAAAGAGACTTTCAAAACAAGAAGTAAAATTTTAAGTTTTATAAGAAGTTTTTTTGAAAAAAATGGTTTTTTAGAGGTAGAGACTCCTATGATGCATCCGATTGCTGGTGGAGCAAACGCAAAGCCGTTCGTTACATTTCACAACGCTTTGGGTGTTGAAAGATTTTTAAGAATTGCACCTGAACTCTATTTGAAAAGATTAATCGTTGGTGGATTTGATGCTGTTTTTGAGATAAACAGAAATTTTAGAAATGAGGGAATGGACTTAACTCACAATCCAGAATTTACTACCATAGAGTTTTACTGGGCACACCACAACTATAGTGATCTTATGAATTTGACAGAAGAGCTTATTAACTTATTAATAGAAGAACTTGGATTGTCAAAAATAGTAAATTTTGGGGATAAAAGTATAGATTTTTCAAAACCATTTGAGAGAATCTCTTATATTGATGCGATTGTTAAAATTGGAAACATCGATAAAAACATTTTACAAGATAAAAAATTAATTGAAACAAAATTAAAATCAGATGGATTTAATATAAAACCAAATTTAAATTATGGACAACTGCTTGAAGAGCTGTTTGATAATTATGTAGAAGACAAATTAATAAATCCAACTTATGTTATAGACTATCCAATAGAAATCAGTCCGCTTGCAAGAAAAAGCGATGAAAATCCCAATATTGCTGAGAGATTTGAACTGTATGTCGCAGGAAAAGAGATAGCAAATGGCTTTAATGAGCTAAATGACCCACTTGACCAGTACGATAGATTTAGTATGCAACTTAAGACAAAAGAGGCTGGTGATGATGAAGCACACGAAATGGATGAGGACTATATAAGAGCACTTGGATATGGATTTGCTCCGACAGCTGGTGAGGGGCTTGGAATCGATAGATTGGTTATGCTTTTAACAAATCAAATCTCAATTAGAGATGTTATACTTTTTCCAGCAATGAAGCCTATTAGACAGAATGAAAACAAAAATGACAAAGAGAATCAAGGAGAAGACATAGATGAGTTTTTTAAAACAAAATGACCCTGAAATTTATAAATTATGCGAAGAAGAACTACAAAGGCAAAGCTACAATTTAGAGATGATTGCAAGTGAAAATTTTGCCTCACCTGCTGTTATAGAAGCAATGGGAAGTGTTTTTACAAATAAATACGCAGAAGGATACCCATATAAAAGATATTATGGTGGGTGTGAAGTTGTTGATAAAATGGAGCAAATAGCAATTGATAGAGTTTGTAAACTTTTTGGTTGCAAATATGCAAATGTTCAACCAAACTCTGGCTCACAAGCAAATCAAGGAGTATATCAAGCACTACTGCAACCATACGATAAAATTTTGGGAATGGACTTAAGTCAAGGCGGACATTTAACGCATGGTGCAAAGGTGAGTAGTTCCGGAAAAACTTACCAGAGCTTTTTTTATGGTGTCGGAAGTGATGGTAGAATTGACTATGATAGAGTAAGAGATATAGCAAAAATTGTGCAACCAAAACTCATTGTTTGTGGTGCTTCAGCTTATCCTCGTGAGATTGATTTTAAAAAGTTCCGTGAAATAGCTGATAAAGTTGGAGCTTATCTTTTTGCCGATGTTGCACATATTGCTGGTCTTGTTGTTGCAAATGAACACCAAAGTCCTTTCCCACACGCCCATGTAGTAAGCTCAACCACACATAAAACCTTAAGAGGTCCACGAGGTGGTATTATATTAACAAATGATGAAGAGATATCAAAAAAAATCAACTCTGCAATTTTTCCCGGCATTCAAGGTGGTCCGCTTGAAAACATAATCGCTGCAAAAGCGGTTGGATTTTATGAAAATCTAAAGCCTGAGTGGAAAACATACGCAAAACAGGTCAAAATAAATGCTAAAATTTTATCTGATATTTTAAGCAAAAAGGGATTTGATATAGTAAGCGGTGGAACTGATAATCACCTAATATTGATAAGCTTTTTAAACAAAGAGTTTAGCGGAAAAGATGCTGAAAATGCATTAGGTTTTTCTGGAATAACTGTAAACAAAAATACAGTACCCGGAGAAAATAGAAGTCCATTTGTAACTTCAGGCGTAAGAGTCGGTTCAGCTGCGCTTACAAGCAGAGGAATGAAAGATGCTGAATTTACTTTTATAGCTGAAAAAATAGCCGAGGTATTAAACAATATAGGAAACGAGAAAGTATATGAAAAAGTTAAAAAAGAGGTGTATGAGCTATCATCAAAATTCATTATTTATGATAGACCTACTTATTAATTTTCAACAAAATGGAGAATAAAATGTTAGAAAGAAATGAATTAAGCGATATTTTACTTATGGATAATTTGGCGGATAGAACACAAAGAAAAAAGAGACTTTTGTTGATTGTTGCCTCGCTACTGATATTGTTTGTATTGATTTTAGCAATAGTCAAAACATTAAACAAACCAAGTGGACTAAATCCTGTTGTTGGTGATGATTTGTTGCCAATAGTTACTCAACAAAATGGTACAACAGATGAAACCACATCATTATCGCAGAATGAGATGCCGACTCTATCTCAAATTGAAGAGATTAAAAATGAAAGCGATGAAATTAAAGAACCTGATAGTGTTGTGCCAAATGCTACAGTACCAAGTGTTTCAAC
>JAIRQK010000002.1 GCA_031256525.1 Campylobacteraceae bacterium | reverse complement strand
GAAGAGTTGGCTATATATATGCGGAAGGTGATGGTGTTAGACAAGACTATCATAAAGCATTTGAGTATGCAAAAAAGGGCTGTAGTGGTAAAGATGCTGTGTCTTGTCTTAATCTTGGTACTTCATATTATAATGGGCAAGGAGTTAGACAAGATAAATCACAAGCAAAAGAGTACTATGGAAAAGCGTGTGATTTAGGCGAACAAAATGGTTGCAAAGAGTATGCCAAACTCAATGAACGAGGAATTCAATAGATAAAAGCAGGGAAAATTTATGCGTGGTTTAGATTTTAGTTCATGGCAGACAATGCTTTTTACTTTAGTAGGTCTGGCGGTGATTACACTTATTGGTATAGGTATTCGCTTGCTTGTTATGCAAACTGTGCAACAACGTAGAGAACGCGACAATAGACAAATTAATGAGCGTCTGCGTACATTGATAGCAGCTTACAAAATACTTGGTAGCTCTTTTACTGGAGACTTGGGTGTTGACCCAACTCATTTGCGGGATATTAAGCATAAATCAGAACAGCACCAAACATCTGATGAGATTGATGATATAGAAGAAGAGTTGGCGGTGGATAAAGGCGAACGCTCAAGACGCATTCGTGATGCTGTAGAGGGAGCTTTGTCGGATATAATTTTGCTTGGTACTGATGAACAAGTTAAGTTAGCCGCACAAGCAGCTACAGAATTAGCAGAAGGTCGTCAAATACATACTGCTCAGCTTGTAATTTCTTTGCGTGATTTTATCCGTAAAACGCTTGGATTGGACCCTATACCGTGTGATTTGCATATTCCACAACAAGGACCAGCAAGACCAACAGGTGCTAAAAATAAGTCAGAAGTTGGTGACAAAGAAAAGGGCAGTGGTAGAAGTGGTACAGCTGGTGGCGGAGGAGGTATCGGAATGGTAGGTGCAGGAATGGGTATGGGCGTTGGTGTCGGGGCTAATAGCGACAATATTTCTAATATCAGGTAATTTTAGATATTTATAAATCAAAAGCAGATAATCAAAAAAGGGTTGGTTGATTTAGAGATTTTATCTTAAATGAAAGCCTTTGAATAGGGCTTGTGCCATATTTTTTTATTAGGCTTATGTGTAAACTTGAGCCGTACCCTTTATGTTTTGCAAATTGATATTTTGGATAGAGTTTGTCCATCTCCACCATAAATCTATCCCTCGTAACTTTTGCCAATATACTTGCCGCACTAACTTCGGCTATTTTTGCGTCTGCTTTTATCAATGTTTTAATTCCGCTAACTCCAAAATTTGTATTGCCGTCCATTAAAATTTCGCAGTTATTGAAGTGGTTTTTTATGGCTAAAATAGCCTCTTTTAAACAAGCACTTAACCCTTTTTTATCAACATCTTCATTTGAGAATTGAACAATTTTATATTTTGTGTTTTGAACTATTTTTTCATATAAAATCTCTCTTTGTTTCTCGCTTAAAACTTTGCTATCATTTAACCCCTCGATACTATTTTCCAAAACACAACCAGCAACAACCAAAGGACCTGCTAAACAGCCGCGTCCTGCTTCATCAATTCCGCAAAGCATTTGGATTTTCTTGAATTTTCATTTTATTTCCTTAATCACACATAAAATCATACCGAAAAAATATTATATACAAAATAGTTTATTTAAACTTAAGAGACACAAAACTATAAATTTTGTAATATATCATAAAGTTTTTTTTAGAGGATAGAATTATGCAAAAACCATATGAATCATTAAAGTGTTTTTATCTTGGCGGTGATGAAAATAAAAATCCATATTTGTATAACAATAAAGATTTGACGACTCACGCATTTATTGTTGGAATGACTGGAAGTGGAAAAACAGGACTTGGTATCGGGCTTATCGAAGAGGCTACGATAGATAATATCCCATCTATAGTCATTGACCCAAAAGGCGATATGGGCAATCTTCTTTTGGCATTTCCAAATTTAAGTGCTGAAGAGTTTAAACCTTGGATAGATGAAAATGAGGCAACAAATAAAAATATTAGTGTCGATGAGTTGGCAAAGCAGACTGCTACTTCTTGGGAAAAAGGGCTTGAGAGTTGGGATCAAGACAAAGATAGAGTTTTAAAATATAAAAATAGTGCTGATTTTACTATCTATACTCCCGGAGCAAGTCATGGTGTTAGTGTGAGCATTTTAGACTCTTTTAATGCACCATCAAGTCAAATTGTCCAAGATAGCGACCTTTTTAACCAATTTATAAATACAACCGTTACAGGAATTTTATCTTTTATCGGGATAAAAAATATAGACCCATTGACTACAAAAGAGCATATTTTACTATCTTCAATTTTTAGTACAGAGTTTAGAAATGGTAGAGATATTAGCATAGAGAACTTGATACATTTAATTATAACTCCACCATTTGATAAAGTTGGAGTATTTCCGCTTGAAAAATTCTTTTCACAAGCTGAGAGAACAGCTTTTGCGATGAGAATAAATTCAATCGTGGCAAGTCCAACATTTGCAGCTTGGTGTGAGGGCGAACCTCTTGATATTGAAAAAATTCTTTTTACAAAAGAGGGCAAGGCGAAAGTCTCTATTTTTTCGATATCGCACTTAAATGATAGTGAAAGAATGTTTTTTGTAACGCTATTGTTAAATGCTGTTATAGGTTGGATGAGAGGGCTTGATGGAACTTCATCTTTACGAGCAATTTTGTATATGGATGAGATATTTGGATTTTTCCCACCAAGTAGTAACCCTCCGTCAAAAATGCCTATGCTTACACTTTTAAAACAAGCTCGTGCTTTTGGTGTTGGAGTGGTACTTTCAACTCAAAACCCTGTTGATATAGACTATAAAGGTCTATCAAACATAGGGACATGGTTTATAGGAAGACTTCAAACAGCTCAAGATAAAGAGAGAGTTATATCCGGGCTTAGCGGAGTTACAGGAAGTGAGTTTACAAAAAATGAACTTATTGATTTAATTTCAAATCTTAACAAACGTTTCTTTTTGGTTTATAATATCAATGAAGATGGTCTTAAAGTTATGCAGACAAGATGGGCTTTGTCGTATCTAAAAGGACCTCTTGCAAGAGAGCAAATTTCTGTTTTGATGAAAGATAAAAAGGAGACAAAAAGCTCTTTGAGTGTAAAGAGTGAAAATATAAAAACTTCAAACAATAAACCGCTCATTACCGCAAAAATTGAACAACTCTATCTTTATGAGACAATGACAGATAGTCCAAGATTGGAGCCGTTTCTTGCAGTTTTTTCAAAGGTTAGATTTGTCAGTACAAAAAATGGAATTGACAAAGAAAAGGATATTTGCATAACAAAACAGATAAGCAAAGATTCTGCACAGAGTGATTGGGTTGTAGAGAGTATAGATAGGAAAAAATTACTAAAAGATGAGAGAGAAAAAGCACAATTTTGTGATATTGAAAGTTTTATAAATATTCCAACAGAGTTTAAAAAAGAACAAAGTGTCGTAAATGACTTTATATGTCGAAGCGCAAAACTTACAAGCTATTCTGCACCAAGTTTAAAATTAAGCTCAAATCAAGATGAGAGCATAGAGTCTTTTAGGGAGAGAATGCAGACAAAACTTAATGAAGCAATTGATACAGAAAAGAAAAAGATACAAGAGGCTTTTGAAGCAAAAGAGAGAGTATTAGACCAAAAACTTTCAAATGCAAATATGCGACTTGAAAAAGAGAAAAGTGATGTAACAAATAAAGCCTTAGATACGGCACTTTCATTTGGCTCATCTCTTTTGGGAGCATTTTTAGGTGGTGGAAAAGTAACTGCAACAAAAGCTACAAGCGGAGCAAAAGGGGCAAGTAATGTCTTAAAAGAGAGAGCTGATGTGAAAAAAGTCCAAAATGAAATAGCTTTCATTGAAGAGGAGAAGAGGCTACTTCAAGAGAGATTTGCAAAAGAGGCAAATGCTATAGGTGAAAAATATAGAATGGAAAATATAGAATTAAAAGAGGAGAACATAACTCTAAGAAAAACGGATATTTACAATACTGATATGATACTTCTATGGCGTGAGGTTTAGGATTTGGGAAAGATGATAGCAGAAACTAAACTTTTAACCATAAAAGAGGCTGCTTATTGGGCGAGTGGATATATTGATAAAAATGTAACCACTTCAAATATTGCCTATTTGATACAATATGGATTAATACGAAAGATTGGTGAAAATGGAAATATGCAGGTTTTGCAAACAGAATTAAAAGAATATTATGAAAGATATTTAACTTCGCGGGAAAAAAATAATACAGATATTTATCTTGGTGATTGCAAAGACATATTAAAGACTATTTCTGATAGCTCCGTTGATTTAATTATTACTTCACCACCATATGCAGACCAACGAAAAGCAACTTATGGTGGAATTTCACCAGATAAATATGTTGAATGGTTTTTACCTATTTCAAAAGA
>JAIRQK010000154.1 GCA_031256525.1 Campylobacteraceae bacterium | reverse complement strand
AAAGTTGCAAGTAGTTTTATAACAGCAGTTTTGCATATGATTTTTGTTGCAATTATACTTTTTTATATTAGTTGGCAAATGGCTGTTCTAATCTTTTTAATTAACCCTTTTGTTGTTTTTGCTACTAGATGGCTGTCTAAAAAAATAGCTATTTTAAAGAAAAAACAAAATGAGTCTTATGAAAATTTTCAAGAAAATTTAAGTGAAACATTGAACCAATATATACAAGTTAGAGCGAGTAATCAAGAAGAGAATTTTACAAAAAACTTGATAAATAGTAGTGATACACTTAGAGAAACATCAACCAAATTTACCTATAAAAGAGCTGGAGCAAATGCTTTTTCTATGGCTCTGTTTATGACAACTTCTGATTTTTTAAGAGTTTGTGCGATTCTTATGGTTGCATTATATAATGAGATGACCATTGGGCAAATAATGGCGGTTTTTAGTTATTTGTGGATGGTGGTTCGCCCAATGGAGTCTATTGTAAATATTCAGTACTCATACAACAGTGCAAAGGTAGCGTTAAATAGAATAAACACCATTTTTGCACTGCAAAAAGAGCCACAATATTCAAATATGCAAAATCCTTTTGATAAAAATGCGACTAACTCTATTAAACTTGAAAACGCCAATTTTTCCTACAATAAAAAAGATTATGTTTTGCAAAATATCAATTTAGAGATTAAAAGTGGCGAAAAAGTAGCTTTTGTTGGAAAAAGCGGAAATGGGAAAACGACATTGGCTCAAATTATCGTAGGATTTTATCCGTTAGATAGTGGCGAGCTACTCTTTGATGATATCAATATAAAAGATATTGGACTAAATGTAGTTCGTGAAAATGTTTTTCTAATTTTACAAAACCCACAACTTTTTAATGATACGATAAAATACAACCTCACATTAGGAAATGACATAGATGAGGATAAAATTTGGAAAGCATTAAAGATAGTCCAGCTATATGAGCTGATACACAATTTTCCAAACAAACTCGAAACAAGAGTTGGAAACAATGGTGTTAAGTTATCAGGCGGACAAAGACAACGTCTTACTATCGCAAGAATGATACTGAAAAATCCAAACATTATTATTTTTGACGAATCAACTTCTGCGTTAGATAACACAACTGAAAAGAGGCTTTTTGCACAGATAGAGGATTTTTTGAAAGACAAAACTACAATTATCATTGCACATAGATTGAGTACGATACAAAATGTTGATAGGATATTTTTATTTGATAATGGTAAAATAGAGGTCATAAATTCTTATGAAGAGTTACTAAAAAAGGAGTTAGAGTATGAATAAAATTGTCAAAATTATCTTATCTTTGTCTATTTTGTTTAATTTTGCATCTGCAAGTGAGGAAGATATACTAAATGCCTCAAATGCTTTTCAGCTAATGTTAAGAAGTTCAAATAGCAATATTCCAAAAGAGGTTTTAGAAAACGCAAAGGCTATAGCTATTTTGCCAGATTCTTTTAGAGCTGGTTTTATAATATCAGGAACAAGTGGAAGTGGTATTATGAGCGTAAGAAACAATAACAGATGGAGCAATCCCGTATTTGTTAGTGTTAGTGGTGGAAATATTGGACTTCAAGCAGGATTTGAAAAAAGCGATAAGCTATTTATTTTTTTAACTGATGAGAGTATCGATAAAGTTATAAATGGAGGACTTAAGTTTGGAGCCGATGCAACTGTTGCTGCTGGACCTTTGGGGATAAGTAGGAAAAATATGTTTACTGCTGATGTTTATGCTTATGCACAAGAGAGAGGGCTTTTTGCTGGAGTCTCTGTTGGTGGGTTGGTACTATCAGCTGATGATGAGACAACTATGGCTACTTATGGTCGAGGAATGAGTGTTCAAAATGTTATCAATGGCAACAGAGTGCCTTACTCTTATGCTGTAGAGAAATTTTTAAGTGTTTTAAAGAAAGAATTTAAGTAAAGGTATTTTTTGGAAGATATACTATTAAAACTAACAACTTATGGGTATATAGCCCTCTTTATCTATACTGTTATGAGTGGTGGAATGGTTGCAATTATTGCAGCTGGAGTTTTATCCTATAAAGGAGTTATGAATTTAGAACTCTCTATCGCAGTAGCATTAATTGCTAACTTTTTAAACGATACATTTTTGTTTTGCGTAGGTAGATACAATCGCCAAATTGTTATGCCATACATTAGAAAACATAGGAGAAAACTTGCTCTTAGTCATATTTTAATGAAAAAATATGGTGATAAGATAATTATCATAGAAAAATATATATATGGACTAAAAACCCTTGTGCCTATAGCGATTGGGTTTACAAAATATTCTGCTGTGAAGTTTAGTGTATTAAACTTTGTAGGTGCAACTATTTGGGCTATTTCGATTGGGTATGGAAGTTATTATGCTGGTGATTTTATGGTAAGAGGCGTAAACTTTGCAAAAGATAACATTTGGATAGTGCCGATTGTTATGCTAACACTCGCGACAAGCATTTGGTACTACTTTTCATTTGCAACAAAAAAACGTTAATCTTACGATATCAAAGGTAAATTTAGCACCATTTTAGTTCAAAAATTTTTGTAATTTTTTGCTAACAGTGCTAAATTTATTTTCTCTCACTTTTAAGTTTTTTTATTCCATTGCTTTTTTAGCCATCTAATGGCTCTAATTAATATGCTTTCACCCATTATGTCAAGGTCATACCGAGCTTCCTTATGCCCTTGCTCTGCTGCCTTGCGAAGCCACCTTTTAGTTTCAGTATAATTTTTAGTTGTGCCTTTACCATTATAATACATCATGCCGAAAACAAATTTAGCCTCAACATATCCTTGCTCAGCTGCTTTTTTTATCCACTTTGCAGCTTCAATATAGT
>JAIRQK010000164.1 GCA_031256525.1 Campylobacteraceae bacterium | reverse complement strand
CTTCGCTATTTTTTTCAATAAGCACCGTTTTGACATATACCTCTTTTTTCAAAGAGCTACTTAATTTTTGTGCAAACTCTTTAACTCCCCACTCGATAAGCTCAAGGGACTCTTCACTTCTGACAACTAAAGAGTTCTCAGTCTCCTCAATAGCTTCTGGGAAAAGAGTAAGTATAAAATCACAAAAAAGCTCTATATTTGAACTTGGAATAACCTCTAATTCATAATATTTATCTTGCATTTATCGCCTAAACTTTTTATATAAAATTTGTGATTTTACTATATTTACTCTTTATAAGACTTTATTTGAAACTTCAAATGCCTCTTTAAGGTCTATCGTGCCTTCATAATAAGCCTTCCCTACTATAACTCCAGCAACTTTTTTTGTTTTTACAAGAAGTTTTATATCTTCAATATCCCTAACGCCACCACTTGCGATAGTTGGGATATTGCCAGCATTTGCAATGCCAAGAGTAAAATCAACATTTACACCACAAAGCATTCCGTCTTTATTTACATCTGTGCAAATTATAGCTTCAACTCCAGCATTTGCATACTCTTTTGCTAAAGCGGTTGCTTCAATATTTGAAGTTTGAGCCCACCCTTCAACTGCGACATAGCTATCAATTGCATCAATTCCAACAACAACTCTATATTTTTTTGCCATTGATTTTACAAATTCTGGATTTTTTTGAGCAACTGAACCAAGAATAACTCTATCGATTCCTAAATCAATATATCTTTTTATAGTATCTTCGTCTCTTATGCCACCACCAAGTTCAACTTGTAGTTTTGTGTGTTTTATAATTTTTTTAATAACTTCAACATTTTTTGGTTCTCCAGCAAACGCACCATTTAAATCAACCAAATGAAGCCATTTCGCACCAAAATCTTCAAACTTTTGTGCAAGTTCCCAAGGTTTTTGCGAATATATTTTTGCACTATTCATAAGTCCTTTATTTAGCCTTACAGCAAAACCATCTTTTAAATCAATAGCAGGTAGTATTTCCATTTTTATAACTCTACAAAATTTTTTAATATTTTAAGCCCATCTTTATGGGACTTTTCAGGGTGAGGTTGAAATCCAAATATATTATCTTTTTCAACCATACTTGCAAACTCATATCCGTAAAATGCAGTTCCTATCACATTTTTATCATCTGTTTTTGCGTGAAAACTATGCACAAAATAGAGATAAGTACCATTTTCTATATCTTTCAAAAGTTTACTATCTTTTTTTATATGCAAAGCATTCCAGCCCATATGAGGAACTTTTAGAGGTTTTTCAAATTTTTTCTTATCAAACAAAACAACCTCTCCATCAATTAATCCAAGTCCTTTATTGTTACCAAACTCTTCGCTTTTTTCAAATAAAAGTTGCATACCAAGACAGATTCCAAGCAATGATTATTTTTCTTTTGTAAACTCTTTTATAGCTTCATCCATTCCGTTTTGTTTTAGATATTTCATAGCATCACCAAAAGCTCCAACTCCGGGAAGTACCGCTTTTTGGTAGTTTTGTAAAAGATCTGGATCTTTTACAATATCAACTTTTTCTCCAATAACATCAAAAGCGTTTACAACACTTCTTAGATTTCCCATATTATAATCAATAAGCGCTATCATCTCTATCGCCATTTAATTTTATAGTTCTTAAATAAACAGACAACCCTATCAAAAGAAGTGTTACGCCAACAACTAAATAGACTGCATATATTATATTTTCTGGATTTATAAGTGCAAATTTAAATACCAACATCAAGGCTTCAATGGCAAGAGCAATAATAATCGAACCCAAAAATCTCACCATAGTTTTGTGTACACCAGCATTCATACTTTTTTTACTCTGTCCTAAAACTTCCTCTTCAAATATTGTTTTTACTAAGTCAAAAATAGCAAGAGAGAGAGTTAAAAGAATGGTTGCCTTAAACATCTCTTCAATATTTATTTTGGTTAAATTCATACCATTATGTAGAAAAGTCTCAACACCATAAAAAAACATTACCGAAGATATCAATAAAAGCGCTATTGAAAAAAGCACATAGATAAATTTTGTAAAGTTTTCAAAAATTTGGACTGCTGGACTTGGTCTAGCTATCTTTAAAATGTTTGTTAAAGAGATATCTATACAAACAACATAGTGTAGCTCTCTTTTATCGTCATACACAGGAAATCCTGCCGTAACACACAAGTCATTAGTCAAACTTGACGGATAAGGGTCGCTTAAAACACATCTTCCCTCTTTAACAGCTCTGTAATAATATGATTTGTCGCTTCTATCCTTATCTTTGCCGATTTTAAAAATATCTCTTTTAGCAATATTGTCAAACATTTGAACGCCGTTTTTATCAAGTATATAAAGAGCATCAAAATCATCTACTTCATGGGCAATTTTATCTAAAAGTTTTCTAATACTCTCTATATTTGGACTTGGCAATCCACTTGGCATATTTCTTGTAAATAGATAACAGAGATATGCTCTTGCTTGATATCTTATCTGCGAAAACTGTTCTATCTCTTTTACATTCATTTTGCCCCCTGCAAACTATTTTTCAAATTTTTTATTATAATTATTTTATCCGAACTTTTTATTAAAATTACATAATTCTAACAAAATTTTTTGATTTTAAACTTTTGCCTATTTCTCAACTAAAACTTTTCTACTTCTATCACATTTTTGTTTTAGTATCTATCCAAAAATTTTTACCAAACAGCTTGCAATCTTTACATTTCCGTATACAAATTGTTTCAGTATAAACCGTCTAAAAAAACTCAAATATCTCAACTCAATCACTTTTAATTCCAAAAGCTCTTTAATTGCATTTTGAGCTATAGACACCAATTTAACAAATAAGTCTTCATCTTTTGTCTTTCTTAGTGTTTTACTAATTATCATTCTATAAACATCATTCATCATACGTTTTTTAAATATCTCATCTACATCTTTTGAAATATTATCTTCTTTTATAAAATAATCGTACGTATGTTTTATTCTATTTATCGCATCTTGCAAATAGCGCTCAGACTTTAATGTGCTTGTGATGCTCAAATCGTGCTTTCTATAAAAATAGAGTGGTGGTTCTAAAATTCTTGCATGCAAAGATGAAATAGATAAAACTTGTAAAGTGTACATATAGTCATCTTCATAAAAAATATCCTCGCAAAATCTAAACTTTTTATACTTTTCATAAGAGTATAATTTATTGGTCGCATTAGCTCTTGCATAATCTTTTGACTTGGTCAAAAATAGCTTAAATGGTTCGCTATATACTTCAAATTTCAAATTTGCTTTATCAATTTTTTCAGGTTGTGCCAAGCTCTCATTCTCAAATTTATGCAGTTCGTATGAGACAAAATCGGCTTTAGTTTTCAAAATGGTTTCGTACGCAACTTCCAGAGCTTGAAAGTGTAAAATATCGTCCCCATCTACAAATATAAAATAGTCGCAATCTTTTATATTTTCAAGCCCTACATTTCTTGAATGCGAAGCAGAACCATAATTTTTCTCATTTTGAATAGATATAAATCTACTATCTTTATCTACAAAAGTTTTTAGAATATCAAAAGTTTTATCGGTTGATTTATCATCAATACATATACATTTAAAATCTTTAAATGTTTGATTTTCTATCGACTCTAAACAAACTTTTGCATATTTCTGGGCATTATAAAAAACTACGATAACGCCTATCATGTGTTTGTGTTACCCATTTTTCTTCTTATGATGCCCAGTTTAATTTTCTCATAACCGTGTATCAAAAAGTTTTTCAAGGATTTTGTCATAAGAACACGACGTGAACTTATAACGCCATTTGCTTTTTTATTTGCAGAGACTTTATCATTTTTTTCTTCTATAATTTTTGCTACCGTTGCAAAAAAATTATATCTATTTAACACTAACTCTTGTGCTTGTTTTATCTGTTCTAACCTTTTTTCATACTCATTGTTTTTAATTGCCTCTTTTATGATTTTTGCTGATTTCTCAACATCATAAATATCAATCTCTATAAAACTATCTTTTGGAAAATAGTCTTCAACATTCGTTGCACCGTAATAAAATGGCAGACAAAGTCCCAAAAATGGATCTGATAGTTTCTCTGTCCAGTGATTTTTACCACTATAGTTTTCTATTGCTATATGATATTTATAGTTATCAAGTGCATCAGCTTTATCACTTATCTCTTTTACGCCATGACCATACATATCAATTTCTGGAATTAATTTTTTAAGCTCACATGTAAACTTATATCTTAAATTATGCAATGTATGTTTTTGTTGTTTGGATGAGCAAACAGTGCTAATTTCTTCTGTTTTTATATGTTTATCTTTGAGTATATCATCATACTTTCTTGCTATTCCATCATGCCATCCAAATCCATAGAACCACATAAGTGCTGGTTGAGAAAATATTGTTTCTGGGTGCTTTAACGCCCAATCTTCATGCGAAGTCAAAACATACCCAAATTGCTCAACATAAGATTTCCCATAAGATTTTATACTTGGTGGCTCAGTAGTAACTAAAAGAGAGTGATCTTTTCTGCATGTAAGTTTTTCTGTGCGTTTACTAAATCTCTCATCTTTAATTCTTGATAAATCATCATAAACAACCACCCAGTCGTAATTTTCTTCATTTGTATCAAAAATAAACTTGCAATCTCCCCAAATTGGAATTTGTGATGGAAACTGTCTAATCCAACATGCTTCATCAAGTTTGCTAATAACTTTAACTCTTATCTTTTGTTTGCTCATTTTTATGTTTAACCTAATATTTTTACAATTTCACTAAAAACATTCTCCACGCTAATGCTTTTCATACATTTCATATGTTCATTGCCACTTTTTGGGCAAGATGATCTGTAGCACGGACAACACTCTAAATTTTTTGGAGCAATAGATATATGCTCACCTATGTACATAAAATTTTTGACACAATGTTTGACACTTGTTGAACCAAAAATAGTGAC
Organism: Campylobacteraceae bacterium; assembly: GCA_031256525.1. Classification (GTDB taxonomy): domain Bacteria; phylum Campylobacterota; class Campylobacteria; order Campylobacterales; family Campylobacteraceae; genus JAIRQK01. The sequence goes on along the minus strand of JAIRQK010000164.1, from coordinate 1,764 downwards.
AGTATCTGTCCCAACTGACGCAGCAATATGTGCTGGACCACTATCATTTCCAACAAATAAATCAACACTTTTTAGGATATTTTTCAACTCATTCAATCCTGTTTTATTTATAAAATTCTTTATATGTGAAGAGTTTTGACTCTCAATGAGCTCTCCATCTCTGATGCTAAGTTCATCACCGACAAGAACTACATTGCACTCTTTTTCTACCAACATTATTACAAGTCTATTATAACTTTCAACTCCCCATCTTTTGCTTAACCATCTTTTGCTTGAACCAGTTGAAATTGCTACTATTTTTCCATTCTCAAAAAGCTCAATTTTCTCTGCAGGCATCTTTATTGTAAAAAGATTTTTATCGTGATATTCTTTTATTTTTTCTTGTTATACTTCAGACTCAAGCAACATAGTTTCAAAACTTTTCGCCCTTCTTTTAAAACCAAAAATCTTTTGAAAAAGGTTAGAATCTCTATTTATCAATATCTTTTTATTTAAAAAAAGTGTTACATAATGGCTTTTTTTCGTGCATTGAAGATTAAAAATTATCTCAAATTTATTCTCTTTTAAAGCCTTGATTTGGTCTACTACGCCTTTACATACAATGAGCCTATCAAAATAATTTATATCTTTATATAAACTCTCTCCGAGTTTACTTGTTAAAAATATAATATTTGCGTCTTTAAAAGATTCTCTAATAAGCCTAAACATAGGCTCAAATGTAACCAAATCCCCAAGAGCACTAAATCTTATTATAAGTATGTTTTTTCTGTTCATTTAAGCACTTTCTTGTATACATAAATTGTCTTTTCAACCATCTGTTCAAGCGAAAAATTCTCTTCAATATATTTTAGTCCATTAAACTTAAGTTTACTTGCTTTTAAAATAGTTTGAGCTAAAAGATTGATATTATCTACTTCAGACAAATATCCATTTTCGCCTTCAATAATAATATCTTTTACTCCGCCGTGATTTGTTGCAACTACTGGGGCATTAAGAGAGATTGCTTCAGCAACGCTCCTTCCAAAGGATTCTGGTTTTTTTGAACTACTAACTACAACATCACTCAAGCTATAAATTTCAGCAACTTTTGTTTGCGAAAGGGCAAATTTTATATTTGAGTCTAACTTTAGCTCATTAACTTTTTGCTTTAAACTCTCAAAATACTTCATTTTATCCTCTCTCACGCCTCCAACAATTACTCCTTTTATATTTGATATACTTTTTTTTAAAATCGCAACTGCCCCAATAAAATCCTCATAACCTTTAAGTTGTGTTACCCTGCCAACGCTTGTTACGATAAATGAGTTTTCCAAATCAAACTCTTTTTTAAAATTTTCAATAAAATTTATATCAAGACTGTTTTTATTAAATTTTTGCGTATCAATGCCTCTTGGAATAACTGTTATTTTTCTCTCTTCTGTCTGATAATTTTTAATGATATACTCTTTTATTGCATTGCTTACACAAATTACCTCATCGGCTTCTTGCATAATTTTACTATAATATCCAACACTATTAAATCCATGAACTGTCGAAACGACTTTTATACGCAAAGATTTGTTCGCAAAATTCACAAGCCAAGCTGGAACTCTACTTCTTACATGCAAAATGTCTGGTTTTATTTTTTTTACTATCTTCCTTAAACCAAAAATCCTAAAAACTGCTGAAAGTGGATTTTTTGAACAAATATTATATTTTATATGTATTCCGCCATCTCTTTGTATCTGCTCTACTAATTTCCCGCCATTACTTATTACAATACTC
>JAIRQK010000096.1 GCA_031256525.1 Campylobacteraceae bacterium | reverse complement strand
GTTAAGTATTTGTTATGCTTATAGGTATATAATAACGTTTTGACTACGTTAAAATTCATTCATAATTAAGAAAATGGAGTAAATAAATGAAATTTCCTATATCTTCGCATGCAAAGAGTTTGGTGGCTGTAGTGTGCCTATCAACATTTTTTGGCTGTTCAGACTCAAACAACAACAAAGCCCAACAAGGTATGCCACCTCTTCCTGTATCAACATACACGGTTGTTGCAAAAAATGTACCCATATCTTTAGAGTATCCAGCTCAAATAAAAAGCATAAAACAGGTTCATGTAACTGCGAGAGTAGCTGGAACATTAGAGAAAATTTTATATACTGAGGGCGAGTTTGTAAAAAAAGGAACACCTTTATATAAAATCGACCAAACGAGATATAGAGCATCATATGATGGTGCTGTTGCTGGGTTAGCAACTGCTGAGGCAATGCACAAAGAGGCTACAAGAAATTATGAGAGAATTGAAAAACTTGTCAAATCAAACGCTGTAAGTCAAAGAGATTATGATGCTGCTTTGAGTCTATATGAGAGTACAAAAGCTGGATTGCAATCAGCACAAGCAGCTGTAACAAGAGCTAAAGTTGATTTAGATTATACAAATATTGAGGCTACAATTAGTGGAGTTACCAGTTTAAATAGTGTCGATATAGGAAGCTATGTTGGAACAAGTGCTGAAAACTCACTACTTACAACGATTACGCAGCTTGACCCTATATATGTTGAATTTTCTATACCTGATAAAGAGCTAATGAATAAAGCAGATATTTTAAAAAATAATCCTAAAATTTACACAACTATAACAACTCCTGATGGCAAAGAGTATGAGCATAATGGCACATTGGATTTTATTGATAAAGTTATCGACCCACAAACAGCCACAGTCAAAGCAAGAGCATCTTTTAAAAATCCTAACAACAAACTTCTACCCGGTCTATTTGTTAGAGTTGCTATAAATGGTTTGGAAGAAGAAAACACATTTACAGTTCCACAAAGAGCATTAATGCAAGATGGTGTTAGTATGTATGTCTATGTAGTTGATGCAAAAAGCGAAGCCAAAAAACTCCCGATTAAAGTCGGAGCATCAACAAGAGATGGCTCTTCTATAGTAACAAGTGGTCTTAGTGGTGGCGAAATAATAATATTAGATAATCTAACAAAAATCAAACCAGAATCAAAAGTTGTACCAAAATCACAAGCACAAGTTATACCTATGCCAATGAAGGAAATTTAACTATGTTTTCAAAGTTTTTTATTGATAGACCAATATTCTCAATGGTTTTATCCATTGTTGTTGTGATAGCTGGTCTTGTCTCTATGAGAGCATTGCCAATAGAAGAATATCCAAAAGTTACGCCTCCTCAAGTAATGGTAATGGCAAGTTATCCTGGAGCTAGTGCTGATACAATATCAAAATCTGTAGCCGCTCCGCTTGAACAGCAGATAAATGGTGTAGATGGTATGATATATATGACATCTACTTCATCTTCAAGTGGTCTACTTATGTTATCAGTTAGTTTTGCAATAGGAACAGACCCAGACCAAGCAACCATAAATGTAAACAATCGTGTCCAACAAGCTCTCAATATGCTTCCAAAAGAGGTGCAAAGTAGAGGCGTTACGGTTGCGAAACGCTCGACAACGATACTAAAACTTGTTGCACTTACTTCAAAAAATGGTACGCACGATAGTACATATATGGCAAACTACGCACTTATAAATGTTATTGATGAGCTAAAAAGACTTGATGGCGTTGGTGATGCTGGTCTTTTTGGAAGAATGAACTACTCTATGAGAATTTGGTTAATACCTGATGCGTTAAGTAAACATGGTTTAACTCCTTTAGATGTTGCTACTGCTGTACAAGAACAAAACAATCAATTCGCAGCTGGCAAATTCAATCAAACGCCTACTCCTGATTCAAGCGAGGCTTTCACCTACACAGTTACAACTCAAGGCAGACTTACAACTACTGATGAGTTTGAAAATATTATACTAAAAGTAAATCCAGATGGTTCTGCTTTAAGACTTAGAGATGTTGCTGAGATTGAGCTTGGATCTGAAATTTACGATATTAATGCAAAAATGAGTGGAGCAGCTATTGTTCCTATTGGTGTCTATCTTCAGTCTGGTGCTAACGCTCTTGTCGTATCAAAATTAGTTGATGAGGCTATGGAAAGAGTCTCTAAAAACTTCCCTGAAGACCTAAACTATTTAGTTCCTTATGACACAACTGACTTCATTAGACTATCAATAAATGAAGTATATTGGACATTTGGCGAGGCTATGTTGTTGGTTATTATAATCATCTATCTATTTTTGCAAAGTTTTAGAGCAACGATAATTCCTCTTATTGCTGTTCCTGTATCTATCATTGGAACATTTGCAGGAATGTATCTTCTTGGTTTTTCGATAAATCTCCTTACATTATTTGGTCTTATTTTGGCTATTGGTATTGTTGTCGATGATGCTATTATTGTTATTGAAAATGTTGAAAGAATTTTAAGATCTGATAAAAGGATAACGGTCAAAGAAGCAACTTATAAGGCTATGCAAGAGGTAACAAGTCCTATTGTTGCTATCGTTTTAGTTTTATGTGCTGTTTTCATACCTGTTACATTTATGGGTGGCTTTACTGGTCAAATGTATCAACAATTTGCCATTACAATAGTTATATCTGTTTGTATCTCTGGTATGGTTGCACTAACTCTAACACCAGCACTTTGTGCAACATAT
>JAIRQK010000035.1 GCA_031256525.1 Campylobacteraceae bacterium | reverse complement strand
TGGTTAAATACTGATGTTTCTCTTCCTTCTCCTGCGATCAACATAATTTCACCTTTTGCAGATGAGACAAATCTTTTTGAGGCTTCTGCCCAAGGACTGTTTGTTGGGTGGTAGAGTTTGTTTTTAACTTCTGTTAATTCTAGTGCTGTATCCCATTTATATTCTGTCAATCCCTCTGTTTGAGCTATTGCATCCTTAAATTCTACAGAATCTAAAAACTTTCCAACATCTGTTTTATTAATAATTCTTATATTTGAATCAGCGTCAGCCATAGCTTCGGCTATATCCATAGCCCTTTTTCCATCTACATACCCACTATACAAAACTGTTTTTGTTCCTGTTGTTTCTACACTAATCTCTTTTGCTAAATCAAATATTGCTTGTTGTTTAGCTTCTGCTGATAATCCTTTATATCCTTCATCATTTGTTAACTCTGCTAATGCATATTTTGCTTCATCAAATGTCATCATATTAATTCTCCATTGTATTCTAAGTCTATTTTATGAGTTGCGTTTGATCCTCTAATTCTAGAATATGGATTTCCACCAGACTCTTCAAATGCTTTTTTAAGCTCTTTTAGTATTTGCTCTTTTTCATTTTCAATCTCTTTTGGGATTTCAAGGCTAAGGATTTTAAGATACTGGTACACTTCGTTTCTTTCTTTATCATGTACCCATTTTATCCCTTCAGTTTTTACGGAAATTAAATAGCCTTTTCTATAAAAGTCCCAAATTGTATATATCTCTTCTCCAAAATTGTCTCTGTCGGTTGTTTGACGATATAGCCTAAGCCAAATCTCTCTCTCTCTATCAATAGTCCAAGCACTACTTGGATTACTAATCCTTAACCTTTTATCTATCTCTGCAAGATTATACTTCTCATAATCCTCATCTGATATCTTTTCATTTACATAAGCCATTTGTTATCCTTTTAGTAGACTTTTTTGTATTCGTTTTGTCGTTCCTCATTCCATGCTTCTTTCCCTTTTTTATTCTTGTTTATGATATTTTCTTTGCGTTTACGTTCATATTCTTTAGCTTTTTCTGTCATTCCATGGTAATCCCAAACTTTAACTTTATATGGTGTAAAGCAAGGCTCTGCTTTAGGCAAATTTAAGTTGTAGTCAAGATCCATACCACGACCATAGTAGCTTTTAAAATGAGGTGCAATAAAATTAAATCCGGGCATAACATCATCTTCTCTTGAGCTAACATGAGTACCAATAGCAAAATAACCTCTTTTAACTTCTGATAATCTCATGTTGGTGAAAAAGTTAAAAAATGGCTTTTTACCTTTAGGAAATATAATGACAGTGCTGAGAGGTCCTTCTTTATAATATGGATGGCTATAGTCTTTTCCAAATCTGTAAAAATCTATTCTATATCTATATCTTTTTAAATACTCCTCTTTAGTAATCCATTCTTTATCATATAGTATCTCTTCTCTATCTTTAAACTCTTTTAGAATTTCAAGATTACTTTCGTAACCTTCATCTATTAGTTCAATAACTTCATCTTTGGTGCAGAGTCTATAGTCTGTTGTCTCGATTTTTGTAGTATCTGTTCTATCATATAATCCCATCCTACTATCCCAAAGCTGTGGTTTTTCATATCCACGTCTAGTAACTTTTATAAGCATTTTACCATCCTCATTAAAGTAGTAGTCTGGTATATCTGTAACTTCTAAGTAATAGCCACCGCCTCTCATTTTCAAAGTACCTATTACAGTTGAGTTGTAATCAGACCCAACCCAATCTAATACTACAGCTGTATTTTCAACAGAGAAGTTGTTTCTGTATAGTGGTGTTTGTGGTATTAGCCAGCATATAAAATACAGAAACATACATATCAATATTAAAGAGATAAACTTTAAAAACTTTTTCATAACTTTAACCCCCTCCCCGTTCTAAAACAATTAAATTTTAAAGGATAAATTTTATCATAATTTTTTTTCAAATTCAAACCCCTATACCTGGAAACTATGTCTTTCTAATTTAGTAGCTAAACTATCAACAAATACATCGCTATTTCCATCAAGTCCTGCCATTTTAAGTGTCCAGTTTGGAGCTGTTAATATCAACTTCCACATTATAAACATACTTCCTATGGAAGCAATGATGGTTAATAGTGTAAAAAAGATACCCATTACAGAAGCAAGTACCATACTCGTATTTATAGCAATGATAGTTGCAAACTGTTCGTTTAATAGAGTCATAAAAACATCTTGAACTAATCCGTGTGCAAATAGGGCAAAAAAGATAAATAGAACTATCAGTATAGGCTTAAAGAATATAGCAATTCCAGTTAACAAAAAGTCAAATATCTTATTAACTCTTTTTGTAGTAAGTGAGAATGCTACAACAAATGGCATAATATAGAAAAACTTTGCTAACTCAACCAAATAACCTATAGTTGCAATTGGTTACCCCAAGCTTTTTGTGCTCTTTTTATTTTTCGCTCCTTACGTAAAGGTGCTTCCTTTTTAGCTTCTTCTGTCATTCCATATTTAGTCCAAACTTTAACTTTATATGGTGTAAAGCAAGGCTCTGCTTTTGGTAAATGTAGGTTATAGTCATAGGTTGTATCGCCATAGAAACTTTTAAAATAAGGTGCAATAAAGTTAAATCCAGGCATAACATCAT
>JAIRQK010000034.1 GCA_031256525.1 Campylobacteraceae bacterium | reverse complement strand
CAAAGCAAAAAGTGCTAAATTTGCGATAGAACAAGCAGCAGAAGAGGGCAGTAGGATACCAACATTTTTTTGATTGTTTAGTCTTTTCTCCAATGCTTTTGTAAATAATAAAACTGAAGTTAGAAGTTTTAAATTGCTCAGCGTTGTGTCTGCATTTGAGTCGTATAAACATTTTTTAAAAGGAGAAGCAGAAGCTTTTTTAAGCCAAGCGTAATGAATAGGTTCTTGATTTGATATAAAATTATCCCACGAAGAGTATGAAAGTTCTAAGATAGCTTGTCTAACCTCATTTGTTTTTGAAGTTGATGCCATTTTTTTGCCAAAAGCGACCACAACCTCTCTTTTGCCACCCTCTTGTCTTAATTGTTTATAATTGTCATCAGCACGAGAAAAAGTAGAACCCCAAAGACCTCTTAAATAAAATGGAATAATCGGCACATCAACACCATCAATTGCAACTTCATAGCCTCTTTCAAATTTGCCGATTTGACCATTAAAACTTATAACGCCCTCTGGAAAAAGTGCAACAACTTGACCTTTTTGTAGTCTATCTTTTATCTTTTCAATAGCTGACCTACTAGCACCACCTGCTATTGGTATAACATCAAAAAAGTTTAAAAAAGCTCTCAAATACCACTTATCGTAGTAGCCCTTATACATAACAAACTTTAATGCCCTTGGACTTGCAACCTGAAGTATCAACCAATCAATCCAACTTATATGATTTCCAAGAAGCAACGCACCACCTCGAGGAGGAATATTTTCAATTCCTTGAATATTCATCTTATAGCCGATTTTTAGAATTGGAAAAAGAAGTATTCTTGCAAAAAGATGAGGAACTTGTTTTATTGCGAATATGCCACCGATAAAGCAGATAAAACCTGTAACGATAAATAGTTGTTTTGTTGAAAAGCCAAATAATTGAACAAAAACAACAGTTACAATTAAAAAACTGACCATTGTGCAGTTTTGCACAAAGTTGTTTCCAGCCAATATTTTTCCCATTTCGCTATCTTTTGAAAAATATTGAATGATAGAGTTAAGCGGCACTATCAAAAGTCCACCAAAAAAACCAAATAAAAGCGAACAAAAGCCCAAAACAAAAGCATTTGAGTTAAATGCAATCCCAAGAAGTGCTATAAACATTCCAAGAGCACCTATAGGGATAATACCAAGCTCAATATGTTTTCTTGAGTAAGTTCCAGCCAATATCGAACCAAAGATAACGCCAACTGCACTTACTGCAACGATAGCTTGAATGACAATAGTATTATCACTTCCTGAGAGTGCTTTGTAGTGTGCCGGAAATGCAGCAATAACCATTTGAGAAATTCCCCAAAAGATACTAAGTCCAACGATACTTAGCCAAATATCACGATTTTTTAAAACAAGTTTTATGTTTTGTGTTAGATAGTGAAATTTTAATAATGATTGAGTGTCAAATTTTTCAGTAGATTTATCCTCTTTAACAAAAGGAATTTTGAAAGCAAAAAACAGCTCTATTGAGCTTAAAGCAACAAGTAGAAAACCAATCAAACTCATTGAGCCTAAAATCTCTGATGGATTTGTAATACCAGCAATATATCTTTGTTCAAAAATGATAGAAAAAATAAGTGAACTTAACAAAATTGCAATGATAGTAAGTGCTTGCACAACGCCGTTTGCTAAAGATAACTTTTCTACGCCTACTATTTTTTTGATTAAACCATATTTTGCGGGAGAGTAAATTGCACTTTGGACTGCAAGTAAAAATGTCATAAAAAATGCAACATAAAACCAGCCTTGAAAATAGCTTATTAAAACTAAAAATGAAAGAATAAGTCCAGCAAATGCGGCGTATCTTACGATAGTTGTCTTTGGATATTTGTCGTTTATAAAGCCAGAGGTTGAAAACAGAAAAATAAAAGGCAGAAGAATCATTGCATTGATTAATGCACTTAACACGATTAGCGTATTTCCATCAAAACTTTTAATTAAGATGTTTTGTATTGTTATTTTGTGAGCTAAGTCAATTGAAGCATTGACAAACATAACTATTATAAAAGGTACAAATCCGAATATTCTAAGCAGCTGCATTGAAATTCCTTAATTTATATATAAACTAATTGATTATAAAAAAATAAGGCTTATATTGCATTAAAATGTAATAATTTTAGATTAAATTTTTAAACTTTATGTTCAAAATCTATGTTAAGCAATAAATGCTTGTCTCATCGCTTTTGTAATTTCAGACTCTTTGTATTTGTTATCAAAAAATAGATTAAAGGCGAATGCTGCTTGATATAAAAGCATATCAGAACCATCTTTATATGCAATATTTGATTTTTTGCAGAAATCTAAAAATGGTGTTTGTCTATTATAAACAACATCAAACGCAAATTTTGCATTTTTGCTTACATATGAAAGTATATCAATTGGTGCTGGAAGCTCGTTGTCGCTAAGTCCAGCAGAAGTTGTGTTTACTATCAAATCATAACTGTTTGGCAAATTATCTTCATATGTGAAAGTTTTGAAATTTTCATCTTTAAAAAAGAGAAGTCTATTTTCTGATCTATTTAAAATATTTACATAAAAGGCGTGTTCTCTTAAAATAAAACTTATTGCTTTTGCAGTTCCACCAGCTCCAATAATAAGAACATTTTTTATATCACTAAACTCTTCTATAGCTTTTAAAAATCCGGGTGCATCAGTATTGTAGCCATAAAGTTTACCATTTTTTTTAACAATAGTATTTACAGCTCTTATCTTTTCTGCAATCCCTTTTATCTCATCGCAAATATGGTAAGCACTCTCTTTAAATGGAACTGTTATATTTGCACCATCGAAATTGTGTGAGAAAAATATATCTTTAAAAAGAGCTTCATTTTCAAGCAAAAATTTCGAATAGATAGCGTCAATACCAAGTGCTTCATAAGTAAAATTGTGAAGTTTTGGGGAAATTGAATGCTCTATAGGATTTCCTACTACACAATATTTTTTATTCAATACTTAAATCCTCTAATGTACTCATCAAAGCTGCAAGTTTATTGTTTGCTTCTAAAAATTCAAGCTCAGGAATGCTATCAGCTACAACTCCGCCACCTGCTTGAAAAATAATCTTTTCTTCGTCAATATAAGCCGTTCTTATCGTAATACAACTATCCATATTCCCATCAAATCCAAAATATCCAATAGCACCACTATAAAAACTTCGTTTTACTTTCTCATATTTAGCTATAAGTTCCATTGCTCTGATTTTTGGTGCACCAGTCATTGTTCCAGCAGTAAATGTTGCGGCAAAAAGGTCGAACATATCCCTGTTTTCATCAAGTTTTGCTTCTATATCGCTA
>JAIRQK010000147.1 GCA_031256525.1 Campylobacteraceae bacterium | reverse complement strand
CACCATTTATCAAAAACGCTCCTAAAGATTGTCCAGCATAACCATTGAGTTTTATTTTTATACTATCTTTAGTTAGTCCATTATTGCCATAAAATTTTGCTATCTCACCACTGATAAGTGCTCCAAAACTTCTATTTGTGTTTGTAATAGTTGAATTAATTACAATTTGTTGTCCCGGAGACTCTATCACCTTATAGACTTGCTTGAGTATCTCTTTTTCAAACTCATTTGTATCATAAGGAGGATTTGGTTTTTTGCATGTATTAACTCCATCTATTTTTGTTAGTACGCTACTAAAATCGAATTTTTGTGCAAATTTATCATCTAAAACATTTAACAAATCGCTTCTTCCGATTATCTCTTCTAAAGATGAATACCCTATACTTGCCAAAATTTCCCTAACATCATTTGCTAAGAGTGTAAAATAGTTTACAAGTTTTTCAACATCTCCAGTAAAATATTTTCTAAGTTTCTCATCTTGAGTTGCAACACCAACAGAACACTTATTTAAATGGCAAACTCTTAACATTTTACAACCCAATATACATAAACATAAAGTTCCAAAAGCGTAACTTTCTGCTCCAAGAAGGGCTGCTTTAACTATATCAATACCTATTTTCAGACCACCATCAACTTGAAGATGTACAAACTCTCTTAAGTTATTATATTTTAGGGCATTATTGGCTTCTGAGAGACCTATTTCCCACGGATTTCCAGCAAATTTTATAGATGTATGTGGTGCTGCTCCAGTACCGCCATCGCCTCCTGAGATAATTATCTTATCTGCATACGCTTTTGCGACTCCAGCTGCAATCGTTCCAACTCCTGAAGTTGAAACAAGTTTAACAGTAATTATCGCATCAGGATTGACCTGTTTTAGGTCATATATGAGCTGAGCTAAATCTTCTATCGAATATATATCATGATGTGGTGGTGGAGAAATTAAAGTAACTCCTGGAATCGTATATCTTAAACTCGCAATAAGAGGCGTTACTTTGTAGCCCGGAAGTTGTCCTCCTTCTCCGGGTTTTGCACCTTGAGCAATCTTTATCTGTATCTCTGTTGCACTTCTTAAATATTCTGGCGTAACACCAAAACGTCCCGATGCAATCTGTTTAATTTTTGAATTTTTTACACTCTTAAACCTCTCTGATGACTCTCCGCCCTCACCTGAATTTGATGCACCTCCAAGTTTATTCATAGCAAGTGCAATCGCTTCGTGAGCTTCCATTGAAATAGAACCAAGGCTCATCGCTGCACCATTAAAGCGTCTGAAAATATTTTCAATTGGCTCAACATCTTCTAAATTTATGGGCTGTTTATCGGACTTTATCTCAAAAAAATCTCTAATCATTTTTAGATTTCTTGAGTTTATAATATTTTTTAATGCCTCATAATCCTCTCTTTTACCACTCAATGAGGACTTGTGAATTGCATGAATAACATTTGGACCATAATCGTGATACTCTCCACCACTCAAATATTTATAATATCCGCCAATTTCAAGTGGATATAGTTTATGCACACTCTCTAATTCAAACGCTTTTTGATGAATCGCTTCAACTCTTCTTTCTATATCATCATATTTTAGTCCGCCAAGAAGTGCGTGTGAGTTTCTAAAACAGTCATTAACAACCTCTTTATCTAATCCAATAGAGTCAAAGAGTGCTGAACTTCTATAAGAGGCAAGTGTCGCGATTCCCATTTTGGATATAATTTTCAAAAGCCCCTGATTTAATGCGTGTGTAACATTTTTAAAAGCCTCTTTTGTTTCGTAGCTCTCTAAATTTTGTTTTTTTGTCTCCTCTAAAACTGTTGCGAATAGAAGATATGGATATATAGCACTTGCACCAAATGAGATAAGTGCCGCACACGAATGCGAATCATAAACCTCGCCAGTAACAGCGATAATAGAGGCTTTATGTCTTACATTATTATCAAGTAACGCATTATTTACTCGCCCTACAAGCATTGCCATAGGAATACATTTGTGGCTTTTGTCAAGCCCACGATCATCTAAAAAAATGATATGTATATTTTCATCTCTCACTGCTTCAACAATATCATAAGCCAAATCCTCCAATGTTCCTCTTAGATTATCCTCATATAAGGTCTTAAATGTTCTACACTTATACTCTTTTTTGTAAAGCGGTTTGTTTGGGTCTCCAAAAGATTTTAAGACTTCATATCTCTCTTCTGTCAAAATTGGCGATATTGATTTTATCCTAAATGCGTGAGTTGGCGTCTCTTCTAAAATATTATAAACTTGTCCAAAATCTGTATTTAAACTCATTACAACCATCTCTCTGATTGGGTCAATAGGTGGATTTGTTACTTGAGCAAATTTTTGTTTGAAAAAGTCAGTAAAACAACGTTGTTTATCACTAAAGGCAGCTATTGGCGTATCATCACCCATTGAGCCTGTTGCCTCTTTTCCATCCTTCATCATCGGCTCTATTATCATATCTTTAACTTCAGCAGTTATATTGTTATATCTTTGAAGATAGTGCAATTTATCCCCAAGCTCATAATCATCAGTCTTTGCAAAAAGTATATCAACATACTCTTGTAGATAGACCATATTTTTATTTAACCAATCAGCATACGGTTTTGTGTTTTTTAGATAGTCGTTGATCTCGTTGTTTTTTAGTATCTTTCCAAATTTAAGATCAACACCTATCATCTCTCCACTTTGAAGCCTACCTCTCTCTTTTATATTCTCCTCTTCAATATCCAACACGCCATACTCACTAGCGATCAATATTCTATTGTCTTTTGTAATGATATATTTTGCTGGACGAAGTCCGTTTCTATCTAAAATACACGCTATATATCTTCCATTTGTAAGAGAGATAGCAGCTGGTCCGTCCCATGGTTCAAAATTGTTACTTGCGTACTCATAAAAGGCTCTAAGTTTTGAATCGATATGCGGTGCATTTTGCCAAGGAGCTGGAATTAGCACACGCGCAGCTTTAAAAAAGTCATAACCATTTGCAATTAAAAATTCAAAAACATTATCCAAACTCGCACTATCACTTACATCATCACTTGTGATTGGAAGTAGGCTCTTCATCTCTTTTTCTGAAAAAATTGAGCTTTTTAGATATTCACTCTTTGCTTTTATGTTAAATCTGTTTGCCGATATTGAGTTTATCTCTCCATTGTGAGCTAAACATCTAAAAGGTTGAGCAAGTCTCCACTCTGGCAAAGTGTTCGTTGAAAACCTCTGATGAAAAAGTGCGAAAACGGTTTTAAAATTACGGTCTTGCAAATCAGTATAGAAATCTCTTAAAAATGTTGGCATAATTAGCCCTTTGTAAGAGATAACCGAATTTGAAAAAGATGGTATGTAAAAACCTCTATCTTCGCATAAAGATTTTTCAATATTTTTTCTTGTTAAATATAGAAGTGCTTCAAAACGTTTTGTTGAGATAATTGAATTTAAAAAAACAAAAAAAAAAAAAAAAAAAAAAAAAAATAAAAAAAAAAAAA